>CAZTDG010000077.1:0-12803 GCA_964612655.1 uncultured Acidimicrobiales bacterium
CTCTATGACGACCTGACCGTTTCGGAGAATCTCGACTTCTGGTCCAAGGCCGCTGGCGTTGAGCCGGCACAGCAACGAGCCGCAGCCGAACGTATGCAGATCGACGAACGCCTCTATGACGTTCCCGTCCGTTCCTTGTCTGCCGGGCAACGCCGGCGAACCTCGATCGCGGTCGCGGCGGCGAGACGCCCCGAGCTCTGGCTGCTCGATGAACCCCACGCCGGTTTGGACCAAGACGGCCGCCAGGTCATCGATGACCTCATCTCCGATGCGGCCGCAGCGGGTGGCGCGGTGATGGTTGCTTCCCATGAACTCGACCGCGCCCAGACCGTGGTTCATCGGACTCTGGAGATTTCCGGCGGAATGGCGACCGAGATAGCGAATCCCGATGCTTAGCGAAATTGCGTTGGTGGCGGGAAAGGATCTCCGTGTGGAGCTTCGTTCCCGGGTGGCGCTAAACCAAGTCGCCCCGTTCGCCTTGATGGTGTTGATCCTCTTCGGGTTTGCACTCGACGCTGATCGCGCGACGCTCGGGACGTTCACTCCCGGGCTGTATTGGGTGACAATTTTGTTGTCTTCGGTGCTTGCTGTTCACCGGTCGGTCGCGATCGAAGCTGGCGACGGCGCTCGTGAAGGGCTGCTGCTCACCGGCTTGCGACCGGCATCGATCTTCTTGGGTAAGGCTCTGGCCCTTATCGCGCAACTTCTCGCAGTCGCCGTGGTCTTGCTCGGCGGGGTGGCGATCTTCTACGACGCTCGAATCGATGACGGCGTGCTGCTGGTCACGGCTCTGGTAGGCGCGGTGATTGGCGTCGGTGCTGCGGGTACCTTGTATGGAGCTTTGCTCGGTGGCCAACGAGCCAGGGAGACCGTTTTGCCAATCCTGCTTTTGCCAGTTCTTTCACCGGTGTTAATCGCTGCGACTCGCGCCTTTGGGGACGCTATGGGTACGGTCGCGGTGAATGGCTGGAGCTGGACTAGCGGCCTGTACGGATTCGCAGCAATTTATGTCGCACTTGGGGTAGCCACACATGGCGCGCTTATGGAGGAGAACTAGATATGACAGCGACGCCAACTAAGCCCGCGCCAACGGTCACTAGTGGCCCAGGAGTAACCCGATCCAAGACGACCACACTGCTCGGTGGGGCAATTCTGGTGGGCATGGTGCTGTGGTTCTTTCTCGCCTTCGTCGCAACCGGGCCTGACGTACGCGAAGTCGGCGGAGAACTCGTCGGGCAACAAGATGCGTTCCGGCTCATCTACGTTCACGTTCCGGCAGCCCTCGTCGCCTATCTCGCCTTCTCCGTCACCGCAATCGGGTCGGTCATGGTGCTGGTCAAGAAGTCGGTGTGGTGGGATCTCGTTGCGGGCTCATCTGCCGAGATTGGTTCCCTAGCTGCGGCGTTGACGCTGATCACCGGATCGATCTGGGGCCGCCCGATCTGGAACACCTGGTGGGAATGGGGCGATGTCCGCCTGCTCACCACCTTGGTGCTGTTCATGATGTCGCTCGGTTATCTGGCTGTCCGCCGCCTCGAGGGCACCGCTGAAGAGCGGGCCAAGCGAGCCGCCGTGGTCGGTGTGCTCCTGATCGTCAATGTCATCATCGTGAACCGTTCTGTCGAGTGGTGGGCCAACCAGACGATCCACCAACGCTCGACAATCGCCGAAGCCGCCATCGAAGACCTCAAGGCTTTCACGCTGTTCTTCTCGATCGTGCTCGGAGTAGCGGCCTATGGATGGATGCTCATCCATCGTTTCCGCCTGTCCTGGCTCGAACGCCAACACGACCGGTTCGGTCTTGACGATGCCATCGAGCGTCGCCGGGCCGAAGCAACCACCGGAGGCCAATCATGACCCACGTTGGGTTTCTCGTCGCAGGCTGGGGCATCACCCTCGTTGCCTGCGCAGTCTATGCGGTCACCGTAATGCGCCGGGCGAAGCGCCTCGCTGCCCTCGTACCCCCCGAACGCGTCCGTTGGATGACCGGCGATGACGCAGACGTAATTGGAGAGAGCTGATGGACGACCATCGCAATATTGATCCCGAGTCTCCAGACGCCGCGGAGCTTGGCGGCGAGGAACTCGACCTCACGCCGCGGGTCCGAGATGACGAGAAGCGAGGGTCGCGCACCCTCCCGACGGTGATCATCGTCGGTGTGCTGGTCGTCGTGGGCTTCGTGCTGTTCCAAGGACTGTCCGGGGCCACGTTGTCGATCCAGACCGCCGATACTGCCGTCGCCGAGCGCTCCGAGACCGGCGAACGTCGATTCCGAATCACCGGTTCGCCAATTGCGGTGACCGACGAAGAAATCGAAGTCAATGGCCAAACCGCGGTCCGTTTCTCCATCGCGTGCGACGGCGCCGTCGTCGACGTCATCCACCACGGAAACGTGGCCGAGGCATTCCAGACCGGTGTGCCAGTAGTTCTCGAAGGACGTTGGGATGATTCGGGTGGGATCGGCAGCGCCTGGGACAGCGGAGCCAACGACGGCTTCGTGTTCACCAGCGACCGCATGCTCGTCGAGCACGACAACGAGTATCGCGAAGACCGAGTCGACGAGATTGCGTCGTGCGGCAACGCCGACATAGCCGACGCAGCTGGAGCATAAGTTCATGCATGTATTGATTGGGTTTGGTTCCGTTTCGCTGGGATTGGCGGCATCGGTTCTTGGAGTGGGTACCTGCGCCTATGCGCTGTTGCGCGACCGCATGGACCTGATGAAGTCGGTGCGGGTCCACATCGTCCTCGTGCTGCTGGCAGCGGTCGTTGGCGTCATCGTGATGGAGTCCGCGCTTCTCACCCACGATTTCAGCGTCGAGTACGTGGCCAACAACGGCCGACGGGGCACACCTGTCTTGTTCACGATCGCAACCTTGTGGGGTGCGCTCGAAGGATCGATCCTCGTCTGGACGCTGATCCTGGCAGGCTTCATCGCCGTCGTCGGTCACCGTTTCCGTGACCGCTTCGACGATCCGATGATCGGCTGGGCCATGCTCACGATGTTGGCCGTAGCGGTCTTCTTCTATGGCCTGATGATCGGCCCAGCGAACCCATTCGTGGGCGTTGCGAATCCTCCCGATGACGGTCCAGGTCTGAACCCACTGCTGCAAAACAACGTCCTTGTGGCCTTCCACCCACCGATGCTGTACCTCGGTTACGTCGGCTTCACCGTGCCATTCGCCTTTGCAATCGGCGCTCTTGCGACCGGACGAGTTGGCGAGGGTTGGCTCATCGAAACCCGTCGATGGACGGTCTTTGCGTGGGGCTTCTTGACCTTCGGCATCGTGCTCGGTGCCTGGTGGAGCTACGAAACTCTCGGTTGGGGCGGCTACTGGGCATGGGATCCGGTCGAGAACGCATCGCTACTTCCGTGGCTCACCGGTACCGCGTTCATCCACTCGGTCATGGTGCAAGAACGGCGCGGCATGTTGCGGGTCTGGAACCTGTCACTAATTTGCGCGACCTTCGCCCTCACCATCCTCGGAACCTTCCTCACCCGCTCCGGTGTCATCGCCTCGGTACACGCATTCGCTGACGGGGGCGTCGGGCCAGCGCTGCTCGGCTTCTTCGCCGTGATCGTCGTAGTGACCGTCGGACTCATCGGCTGGCGCGGCGATGAACTTCGCTCCGTAGGCAAAATCGATTCGCCGCTCTCACGCGAGGGTGCATTCATGGCCAACAACGTGGTCTTCGCCGCCTTCGCGTTTATCGTGCTCGTTGGCACGATCTGGCCACTTATCATCGAGGCCATCAACGGTGAGCGCATCGCCGTCGGTAACCCGTTCTTCGATCGCATGACCATGCCGATCGGGTTCGTACTGCTGTTCCTCATGGCGGTCGCCCCGGTGTTGCCGTGGCGTAAGACCACTGGCGAAGTTCTTAGCGACCGCCTCTTTTGGCCAGCGGTCCTCGGCGTGGTTGCCATGATTGTGGCTCTGGTTCTTGGCGGCGGCGGATTTGCTCCTGTGCTCGCCTTTGGACTCGCCGGTTTCGCTGGCGGAGCCGCACTTCGTCAGCTCGTGCTCGCCACCCGTCGTCAGGGTTGGCGCGGCCTTGTAGGCCGGACCAACGGCGGCATGATCGTGCACTTGGGCGTAATTCTCATCGCTGTCGCTTTCGCTGCGAGCAACGCTTATCTTCGTCAGGCCGAGCTGCAGTTCGACCAGGTAGGCGACACCGCCTCGCTCGCCGGTCACGAGTTCGTGTTCCGAGGCACCGACCAGGTCGTGCACCCCGACGGTCGTATCGACGACCAAGTACTCGTCGAGGTCGACGGTCGAATCGAAACCCCAGCGCTCACCGCGTTCCCCTTTGCCGGGCGCACCATCGGCACCCCGCAGACTCGCGGAACGCTCTTCGATGACGTGCAGCTTGCCGTCTTGCCCACCGACGACGACCAAGGTGCCATCGTGCGCGTCACCGTGCAACCGCTCGTGATCTGGTTGTGGATCGGCGGCATCATGATGGCCGGAGGTACCTTGCTCGCACTCGTTCCCGGGTCTCGCCGTCGTCCGACGATGCCCGCCTCGGCGCCCGTCCCGACCAAGGATGGCGCTCCGGATGCGATGCCCGAGGCGCCGGTGCCTGCATGACCGACACCCAGGAGTCGACCGAGACTCACGAGCCGATCGAGATCGAGATCCCCGCGGGCGGAAACCGTCTCGGGCTCATCCTCGCGAGCGGCATGGGGATCGTGATGGTCGCGCTCATCGTCGTTCTCGCTACTAGCGAAACGAACCAGGGACTGGGTCCGAGTCCGCTCATCACCCAAGCCGCACCGCTCATCGCCGGGCCCACGGTTGACGGTGAAGGTTTCGATCTCGACGACCATCGCGGTCGATGGGTCGTGGTGAACTTCTTTAGCACCACCTGCATCCCGTGCATCGAAGAACATCCCGAGCTCATCGCGTTCGAAGAGGCCAACAGCCCATCGGGTGAAGCCGCCGTGGTGAGCATTGCGTTCTCGGACCGAGCCTCGAACGTCCAAGACTTCTTCGAGCGCAACGGTGGCGATTGGTCGGTCATGGTCGAAGACGTTGGCCAGTACGCCATCACCTACGGCGTAGCGGCCGTGCCTGAAACATTCCTCGTCGCGCCCAATGGCATCATCACGTCGAAGTTCCTCGGCGGTATCACCCAGGCCGACATCGAGAACGAGATCACCCGCCTTGAGGGCGGGGTGGCGACGGGATAGTCGTGTTTTCTCGCAAGGTCTTTCTCTGGTTGTGTCTGCTCGCGGCGGCGTCCTCGGCGCTCGTCCTCTCGACGCAGGTCGACGGCCCTCCTCGGACGAACGAGGATCGAGTTCGAGCGCTGTCTGAAGATTTCGCGTGCCCGACGTGTGATGGTCAGTCCGTCGCTGAGTCCAACGCTGTGGTCGCCGAGGAGATCCGCAGGGACATCCGTCGGCGAGTCGATGATGGCCAGAGCGATCTACAAATCTCCGATGCACTCGTATCGGCATACGGCGAGTCGGTCGACCTCCGTCCTCAAAGCGGTGGCATCGTCGGTCTGATCTGGATTTTGCCGGTCGTGGTGATGGTGTTTGGATTTGCCGCGCTCGCTGCGGTCTTCCAACGCTGGAAGACCACCGAAGCCAAGCTGGCAACCGACGCGGATGTGGCGCTCGTCGAACAACTTCGTGGGCGGAAGGCCTAGCGGTGGGAACAGCACAGCTCACCGACGCAGAACTGGCGCGCATCGAAGAGGAGCGCAACCACCTGCTGGTATCGCTTGACGATCTCGACGCCGAATTTGGTGCCGGCGATATCGACGATCTCGACTACAACACGTTGCGCGACGACTACACGGCCCGAACAGCGCAGCTCACCCGTGTGCTCGACGGAGCAGCGGTCAAGCGAACCCGCCGTCAGCGCACAGTTTCACAAAAGGCGCTCTGGGCTGTTGGCGTGTTAGTGCTGGCTGGATTGTCGTCATGGGCGATGATCGCGTTCTCCGGTGCACGTGGTTCGGGAGAGACGGCCAGTGGCCAGATTCGTCAGAGCACGGTCACCCTGCTCGCCGATGCGGCCGAGGCCTTCGGTACCGGCGAAGTGGACCGTTCGATCGACCTCTACGACGAGGTGCTCACCCTGCAGCCGACCAACGTAGAGGCCTACACCTACCGCGGTTGGGTGCAGTACCAGTCCGGCGATCAAGACGCCGCCGTGGCTGACTTCGACGAAGCGGTATTTCTCGACCCCGCCTATGCCGATGTCCGAGTGTTCCGAGCTCTCGTTGCCCTCGATGACGAAGACTTCGAAACCGCATCGACCGAACTCGCCGCCTTTGATGCCGCGAACCCGACTGCTATCGCCCAGCAACTGGTTGCACAACGCCAGGTGCGAGAGCGCATCGGTGTCGCACGGATGGATCAGCTGCTCACCGACGATCCCGGTGTTCCCGATCTCATCGCGGAGAACATCGGAACCAACGAAGCCCAGCTCGCCGGAGAGCTGTTCGTGCAGCTGCAAGAACCCGAGAACGCGGTTCGCTCCTTCGACGCCGTACTGGCTGTCGACCCGAACAACGCCGACGCCATGGCGTGGCATGGTTGGACGCTGGCGCTGCTCGCACAATCCGGGGTCGAAGAACTCTTCACCGACGCAGTCGATTGGTTTGATCGTGCGGTCGAGGCCGACCCCACATCGGCTGACGCACGAGTCTTCCGAGCATTCGTGTTCAACCGTCTCGGCCAAGTAGAGGACGCTCGTGCCGAGCTAGTGGCCTTCGATGCGCTGTCGGAGCAGCCCGCCGACATGGTCGAGCTGATTGAACAGTTCGGTCTTCGCGAGGCGCTAGAAAACGCTTCTTCGTGATTATGTAGGGCGATGGTCGATCTGCCCTTCGTCACGGTGGCCCAAGCCGCAGCCGACGTTGCGGCTACCTCCAGCCGTACCGAGAAGGCCGACGCGCTCGCAAGCGTTGTCGCCGAAGGCGGCCCGACGCTCGCCCCCGTTGTGGTCGGCCTCTTGACCGGCGAGGTTCGTCAAGGTCGGATCGGTGTGGGTTGGGCGACGGTTCGCGACACCACCAACTCGCGAGCCGACACGCCGACGCTCAACGTCGCAGAGATCGATACGGCACTGACCGAGCTGATGGAAACAACGGGATCTGGTTCTAAAGCCCGGCGCTTGGAGATACTCGATGACCTATTCGAGCGATCGACCCCTGTGGAAGCAGACTTTCTGGCTGCGGTTCTTAGCGGCGGCCTCCGTCAAGGGGCGCTCGACGGTGTGATGGTGGCCGGCATCGCCAAAGCTGCTGGAGTCAAACAAGCCACGGTTCGTCGAGCGGCGATGTTGTCGGGCGATCTCGGCGAGACCGCGGCGCTTGCGTTGTCGGGCGGGTCTGAGGCGCTGGAGGCTGTTGGCCTCCGCGTCGGGCGGGGCGTGCAACCGATGCTGGCAGCTACCGCGCCAAGCGTTGCCGAAGCGGTCGGCGAGCTCGGCGAGGTCGTCGTTCAAGCAAAGCTCGATGGGATCCGGCTTCAGGTGCACAAGGCCAGCGATGAGGTGTCGCTCTACACCCGCAATCTCAACGACGTCACCGAACGGCTCCCCGATGTGGTCGCCCTCGTGCGAGCCATGCCAGCGGACTCGCTGGTGCTCGACGGGGAACTGATCGGCGTAGCCGAGGACGCCCCCGAAATGTTCCAGGACACCGCGTCGACGTTTAGCTCCGGAGGCGATTCGGCTCGTGTTGCGCTGAACGTGGGGTTCTTCGACATCTTGCACCGCGACGGAGTGGACCTGATCGACGAGCCGCTGTCGTCTCGATTGGATCAGCTGCGCGAGATTGTCGGTACCCACGTGATCGACACGATTATCACCAGCGACGCTGACACAGCGGAGCGTTTCGAGGCAGAGGTTCTTGATCGAGGACACGAAGGGGTCATGGTCAAAGCGGTCGATTCGATCTACACCGCGGGCAAGCGAGGCAAGACCTGGCGCAAGGTGAAGCCAGTTCACACCTATGACTTAGTCGTCTTGGCAGCAGAGTGGGGTCACGGTCGACGCCAGGGCTGGTTGTCGAACCTGCACCTCGGCGCTCGGGACGGCGATGGGTTCGTGATGGTAGGCAAGACCTTCAAGGGCCTCACCGACGAGCTCCTCGCCTGGCAGACCGAACGCCTGCTCGAACTACAGGAGGAACGTGAGGGCGTCGACCCGCGGCGAGATGCCATCACCGTGTTCGTACGGCCAGAACTCGTTGTGGAGATCGCTATCGACGGGGTCCAACGCTCCACCACCTACGACGGTGGCCTCGCACTGCGCTTCGCCAGGGTAAAGCGATACCGCCCAGACAAATCACCGGCCGAGGCGAGTGCGATTGGCCACTTACGCGCTCTGATCCCTTAGACGGACGCCGGGTAGCTCGCAGCTGCGAAGCCGGTGCGAGCGGGCTCGGCCTCTGGCCAGCAGCCGAGCATCGAGGCCCGTTAGGGCCGGATTGCGAACGCTGGGAAAATCAGAACGGTCCTAGGAACTTTGCTTCGGTGATGTCTGCACCGCGGGTTTTGAGTTCCCAGGTGGAACCCTTTGCCCAACCTCGTGGACCGGTGATGACCATGCCCTCACGAGCGAGGGTTTGAATGGCGTCGGGGATGATGTCGCCGTGGCTGCAGAGCGCTGCAGTCGTTCCTGCTTGGGCGAGTGTTCGAAGCAGGTGAACCGCAGCCGTAGCGCTTTGCCCTTCGAGTAGGCCGTCGTGTTCGATTACGTCGACTCCTAATTGCTTCCCCAGCGGCTCGACGGTTTGACGACAGCGAGCTGCACGACTGGTGAACACTTCGGTGATTCCGACATCGGAGAGGCTTTGGGCGATCGCTGCTGCTTGGTCGTGTCCGACGGCGTCGAGCTCACGGTCGAGGTCGTTGTTGTGTCCAAGGATTCCGCGTGTGCTCGCGGAGGCGTGACGGATGAGATAGATCGGCATTCGACGGTCAAGTGTACGAGAACAAGTCGTTTTGAAGCCGCTAGGCGAGGGGAGTGCGTTTGAGTATCACCCGTGCCAAACGCACGAGTATCCAACCGGTGATTCCGCCCGCTGCGACGTCGGTGGCGTGATGGATCTGGACATGGATCCGACTGGTAGCCACGACCGCGGCGAGCAGCCGTATTACTTGTCGCAGGATCCACGGCATACCGGGCGTCAGGAAACTCGCCGCCACAACAGCAGCGCTCGCATGGCCGGAGGGAAAACTCGAGGTCTTGGGTTGGCGGAGCTTGAGCGGGCGGTCGTCGACCTGCGGGCGTTCCCGTTCGAAGAGTGACTTGATCGGTCCATTGACCAGGGCCGCTTCAAGGCCCAGCGCAGCGCTTGCTCGGAGAGCCCGCTTGGGGTCTCGCAGAGCAATCGCTTGTGCCAGCCCGATCGCGTGCCAGATCCGTGAGAAGTTTGCGGCCTCTGATGCCCCGTAGAACACCCGGTCGATCACCGGATTTCCGCGCAGCGCCTCCCAAGCCTCATCGACGAACTCATCGACTGGCTCGAACGTATTGGGAACGGGGATTCGCTTCTTCACCTACGGTAACGGTACCTGGCCACTGCGGTGAGAGGGCACTACGCCTCGTCACCCGTTGGCACTTCGTCACCCTCGGCTTCGTGAGCTGGAGCGCTCGGGGGAGGGGGTATCGAAGCGACTCGGCGCTCCTCTTCTTTGGCTTGTCGGCTCGCCCTAAGGCGTCGCAGCACGAACCACGCCAAGGCGAGCAACGGAACCAAGACCAGAAGCGGCAGGAGGAATCCGACCGCGACGACCGCAACGGTCCAGATACGAGACAACAGCTCCACGCCCGCGCCGAATCCGTCACCGAATCCAGGGTCGACGGCGTCCTCGTTCACTCGGATTCGGGGGTTGGCTTCGGTGCTTACGGTTGGAGCGGCTTGTTCATCGCTCGCACCGTCGGTGGGAATGCCGGTTGCGCCGATCCGCAAGAACAGGTCACGCTCGAGTTCGATCTCGATGGCTTGGATAAAGCTCTGTCCGGGACGCAGCTCATCTTCACCGAAGACGGTGATGAGTTGTTCGTTGCCGTCGATGGCCAGAGCCGTCTCGGTCACGCTGACATCTCGAAGGGTCTGCTCGCCGTCGTTTCGGGCAACGAAGCACAAGGTGACCTCGTTGCCAGGTTCAAAGCGTTGGTCACCAATGCTGCTCGCTGGGCATCGGGCGCCGTTGTCGTGTCCTTCATAGACCGTAACTCCGAGCGAGAGCAGGTTGTCGACTCGGTCCTGCACCAGGGTCAGGGTGATCGTCGCGAGGTCGATCTGATCCCGCAAGGTTCGGAGTTGGCCACGCATGACCTCCAGGTCAGATTCGCGGGCGAGAAGCAGCCGTTCGATCTCGGCGAAGTCTTCGAGGTTCGCTGCGTCCTCGAGCGCGTTGCGGAGGCGCTCTACGCCGAGCTGGGCTACCTCGATACGGCTGTTGAGGTCGACGACACGTTCGGTGACATCGTCGGTCGTGATCGATTGGTTGCGGAGTTCCCCAATGCCGCCGAGGGCTTCGAGCGCCTCGGGGAAATCTTCTGGTCGGACCTTGAAGGTAATTTCACTGCGGGGCTCACTGCCGCCCGATGTTTCTTGGCCGAAGACGAATCCGCCGATATCGGTGATGATCCGCGTCGCTTCGGCTCCCGCTTCGGCGACGTTGTCGACGTCTACCGAAAGGCGCGCGGTGAAGATGATCTCACGTCCGAGGCTTTGTGCATCGAGGCCTTGGGCGGCACCGCTCGATCCGAGATCTCCGTCCGTACTCGCTGGAGCTTCCGCATCATCAAAGGCTTCCTCGTCGAAATCTCCGTCGGACTCAACAAACTCCGCTTCGTCGGCGGCCTCTTCGACAGCGTCGCTTGCGCTATCGGCGACAGCGGAGACTGCGTCGTCGGAGCCGCCGCACGCTGCGGCGATCATCACTACGGCCATCAGTAGGGCGAGGAGCTTTCCGTGGACGTTGAGGAGACGTCCGAGGGGTGATTGGTCCGCCATTTTGTGTGCCTTCTTTCGCGCCTTCGGCGATTGTGTGCTGATCCGTTGCATAGATCTCGTACGTTCAATCACCGTCTCTGGTTCCCTTATCGGCGGAAAAGTTGAAGGTGTGAAACGTGGCGGGGTCGCGCTCCACGCGCGCATGCGTCGCTACCGTTCATTTACGTGACTGCTCAACAAACCCGCACCGATCTCCGCAATATCGCCATGATCGCCCACGTCGACCACGGCAAGACGACGCTCGTCGACGCCATGTTGCGACAAGGCGGAGTCTTCAGCGATCACGGCGAAGTGGTCGAACGAGTCATGGATAACACGGACCTGGAGAAGGAAAAGGGCATCACGATCCTTGCCAACAATGCGGCCATGCATTGGAAGACCGACGACGGCGACGTCAAGATCAACATCGTCGATACCCCTGGTCACGCCGACTTTGGTGGCGAGGTCGAGCGAGCCCTCACGATGATCGATGGTGTGATCCTCCTCGTGGACTCAAGCGAAGGACCACTTCCCCAGACCCGCTTCGTGCTCGGCAAGGCGATGGCCCGCGGGCTGCCTGTGGTGCTCGTGATCAACAAGATCGACCGCGCTGACGCTCGCGTCGCTGAGGTTGTCGACGAGGTGTACGAACTGTTCATGGAGATCGGCGCAGACGACGACCAGATCAACTTTCCAATCGTCTACACCTGTGCGCGCGACGGGTACGCCCAAATGGATCCCGACGGCGAGCAGGGCACCGATATGTCGCCCCTCTTTGAAACCCTCATCGATACCGTCCCCCCATATGAGTACGACGAGGACGCACCCACTCAGGTGTGGGTTACCAACCTCGACGCGTCCCCCTACGTTGGCCGACTGGCGATTTGTCGAGTCATGCAGGGAAACATCAAGAAGGGCCAACAAGTGGCCTGGATGCAAGAAGACGGCACCATCACCAACCAGAAGGTGGTGACCCTCACAGCGACCGAAGGCATCGACAACGTCGATATCGACGAAGCAGGACCTGGCGAACTCGTCCAGATCTCGGGAATGGAAGCGGTGATGATCGGCGACACCCTCGCCGACCCGGCCAACCCGATCGCACTCCCGACCATCACTGTCGACGAACCAACCCTTTCGATGACGATCGGCACGAACACGTCGCCGCTCGCCGGCAAGGATGGCGACAAGCTCACGGCCCGCCAGATCAAGGATCGTCTCGACAAGGAACTCATCGGCAATGTGTCCATTCGAGTCATGCCGACGGACCGGCCAGACAATTTCGAAGTTCAAGGCCGTGGCGAACTCCAACTTGCGGTCCTGGTCGAAACAATGCGCCGCGAGGGCTTCGAGCTCACCGTAGGTAAGCCTGCTGTTTTGACCAAGGAGATTGACGGGACGCTCCACGAGCCGACCGAACGCCTTACGGTTGACATCCCCGAAGAGCACGTCGGAGGCATCACCCAGCTGCTCGGCGAACGCAAGGCGAAAATGGAAAACATGGGGAACCATGGCGACGGTTGGGTGCGTCTCGAGTACGTCGTGCCAGCACGCGCGCTCATTGGTTTCCGCACCAGTTTCCTCACCGAAACCCGCGGCACCGGTCTGGCGAACCATGTCTTCGAAGGCTGGATCCCCTGGCAGGGCGAGATTCGTATGCGTAACAAGGGATCAATCGTCGCCGACCGAACTGGCGCAAGCACGACCAACGCGATCCAGAACCTCCAAGAACGGGCGGTGTTCTACATTCCAGTCGGCGTTGATGTCTACGAAGGCATGATCATCGGTGAGAACCCTCGCAACGAGGACATGGACGTCAACATCTGCAA
>CAZTDG010000078.1:0-12760 GCA_964612655.1 uncultured Acidimicrobiales bacterium
AGCATCGAGAGCCGAAGGCTCGGATTGCGACCGCTGGAGGGCGAAGCCCGGGAAATCAGCGGCTAGCTCTACCGCCCGAAGAGGCCGCGGCGTGGTGCTGATGCCTCAGCTTCGACGCTCGCTGCTGCTTCTTCAGCAACCTCGGAGACGTCAGGAACTTCTGGGGCGTCGGGAACTCCGAACAGACCATTGTTCGACGTGTTTGGTACCTCTGGCGGGGTGAGCTCCTCAACATCGGCGACCTCGGTGTTGAAGACCTCGTGGGTGAAGGCTGATTCCTCGGAGGAAGTGTCGGTGTCGGCCAAGACGTCCATGTCTGGACCATCCGTCCCGACCTCGTCGACTGCTGGGACAGCCATGTCGGCAGCTGGGCTCATTTCAGCCACTGGCGCAACGGGTTCCGTCGATGCGTTTGTGATGTCATCGAAGTCCCCTGAGGCGGCGACTGGGGTTACCTCGTCGGTGACGACCGCAGCAGCGGCCTCGCCTCCAGGCATGACTTCAACCCGGTAGTACGGCTTGAAGTCGTAGTGAATTTCCTCAGTCTCGAAGATTCGAGGACGCTCTACGGCATCGACGTTACGCAAACGCTCGGCGGTAACGATTGCCAGATCGAGGTCTGCGCATTCTTCAAGTCCGGACGAGCCATCTGCTCGCTGATACACCACTATGTACGACATGTCTTGCTCCAACATCTCTTTCGATAGGCGTCTTATCGGCGTAAAGATGCTCAAATTGAGAGGCAACGCCAAGACCGCCATGGAACGACTCGGTGAGTGAACCACGCGCAAGCACCATTCTTGCCGAGGCCAATGGTGATGTCACGACACTCCGGGCCGCTCTCATCAATTCTGATGCCACCATCCGAGCCGCGGCGCTCGGGGCGTTGGCTCGCCTTCGCCACCTCGAACTGGCCGAACTTCACGCGGGGTTGGTCGACCCGCATCCAGCGGTGCGGTGCAGAGCAATCGAGCTGAGTATTGACCACACGGAGATCGACATCGCCCTCCTCTTGGGAGACTCCGACGATGTCGTGGTCGAAACCGCCGCGTGGGCGCTGGGCGAGCGAGGCCCCACCGACCCCGAGACGCTCGCGAAGCTCCGTTCGGTCGCCCAAGACCACGAGGTCTCGATCTGTCGCGAGGCCGCCGTTGCGGCCCTCGGCGCAATCGGTGACCCTGCTGGGTTGGAAACGATCCTCGCCGCAATGTCTGATCGTGCTCCGGTGCGAAGGCGGGCGGTGCTGGCACTCGCACCCTTCGACGGCGACGAGGTGACGGCCGCGTTGCGATCCGCACTTGATGACCGTGACCGGCAAGTTCGTCAAGCAGCAGAGGACCTCCTCGGCTCCGAAATCTGACGTCAAGATCACGGGGTTGTCGCAAACATCGGACGGTAAGCGTGTAAAACAGCCTTCGGTGGTCTACCCAGGCTGCTTGTGAGGAGCGGCGTGGCCGAACCGAAGATCCCTGGCTACTCCATAGTCGAACGACTTGGAAGTGGAGGATTCGCCACGGTCTATCGCGCGCTCGACGACGAGTCACAGACCGACTGGGCGATCAAGGTTCTCCATGATCACGCGGCTGCCACCGACGACCTCAAACGTTTCGAACGTGAACGCACCACGATGCAGGCTCTGCGCCACGACAACATCGTGTCGGTGCGCTCGCACGGCGAAACCGAGGAGGGCTCGCACTACACCGTCCTTGAGTATGTGGGTGGAGGTTCGGTCCGAGATCGCATCAAAGCCAACGGCTCGGTGCACTGGAGCGAAGCGCTTGCGATCGGTGTCCAAATCAGTGCTGCCCTCGACATTGCGCACCGCAGTGGCGTATTGCACCGAGACGTCAAGCCAGCCAACATCCTGCTCGACGGCGACACGGCCAAGCTGACCGACTTCGGTATTGCCCGCCTCGTTGGGCAAAGCGCCGTCACGGCCGCACAATCGATTATCGGCACGCTCGCCTATACCCCTCCCGAGCTCTTCCACAACAAGGCCTTCGACGGTCGAGGCGACATCTACCAACTGGGGGTAACGCTCTACGAGATGTTGCTCGGACGAGCCCCATTCACCTCGGCCGCATCGGAGAACAAGGCCACCATCATTCGACGGATCCTCGAGAACCCCGCTCCTCCACTCGCCCAGTTCGACATTCCAATCGAGCTCTCCGACCTCCTCGACGAGGTGCTCGCAAAAGAGTCCGCCGATAGACCACAAACTGCGGCCCGCTTCGGCGAACGTCTTAGAGAGGTGCAGGTCGTCCTCGGGGTCGCGCCAGCTACCGCTGTTGGAGCCGAGACCGAACCGTTCTCGGTCTTCGACGAGCCGGACAGCGGCTCTAGCGAGATGCCCGTTTCGCAGGAGACCGACTTGTCCGCGGCCTCTAACGCCCCCGAAGCACCACCCCAGTTCTCGATAGCGAAGGACAGCTCAGCGACCGTTGACCCAGCGGCGACGATTGAGCCTCAAGCGACGGTGGACCCCGACGCAACCATCGTTGAACCGATGCCCCAGACCACCGGCGTGTTGCACCAAACCCCATCCACGCCCGATCCTGCACCCCAACAGGCCCCCGTCGTCCCCACACAACCTCGCACCAGCGAACCGGCACCTGCTGCTGCACCGCCATCGCAGCAACCCGCCGCACCTCGGCGAAACAGCGCACGCTGGCTTGCAGCCGCAGGGATCGCGCTACTCGCGATCGCAGGAGTGCTGATAGGGACACAGCTCACCGGATCCAGCGACGATGAATCAGCGGTAGACACAGAATCGACCGCCGTTAACCCCAGCGATGACGGCCCGGTCGAAGGGCAAGATGAAACCACGCCGGGCCCAGCGGTCTTCGTGCCCTTCGCCCAGGGTGCGTTCACCGGACCCGATCAAGCCGAGGGCGTGGCGTTCGGGTCGGTCACCAACTCCGGTGGGCTGACGGTTGTCGGAGCATCCGGTGGCGGAACCGACGTAGCGTCCCAGCGGCCTGAGTTCTGGACGATCGGCCCGAGCGGCGGCGAACTCCAATCAGATCACCGCCCCGAGTTTGCGAGTGATGCTGAAGCGATTGTGACCGGTCAACGCTCGTGGGGCATCGGCGTCATCGATCGGGAAACCTTCTTGGTCGTAGGTGATACGACCGGCGCTGGCGGAACCGACGGCCTCGCCTGGTTCGGCGCGGTGTCGGGCGAGTTCGTTGCGGTCACCGACGACAGCTTCGCTGGATCGGGCGCCGACTCATTGCGCAGCGCAGAAGCCGATGGCTCCGATTCGTTCCTGGTGGCGGGCAGGCGAACTTCCGCCGACGTCGCAATCCCATCGCTTTGGCAGGTCACCCGAACCGGTGGTGCGTGGGCAGGTTCGGAGTGGACGGTTCTCGACATCGCCAGCTCCGGAGCCGGAACGCTGCACGACGTGGCTATCGACGGCGACCTAGCCGCCGCGGTCGGCGTTGAAAACATCGACGGCACCGACCGCGCAATCTTGAAGGTCCGACGCGATGGCCAGTGGCAGGACCTACTCGCTCCCCTCTCCGATGCAACCCTGCTCGGGGTCACCATCAGCGGGGATCGCATCGTCGCCGTCGGTATGCAAGATGACGATGCAGGCACCCCGCGCCCGATCGCAGTCATTGCGGACCCCGATGGCATCGGTTCGCTGCACAATCTGCCAATCCGTGGGTCCAGCGGACTCGTCCGAGATGTCGTGACGCGAGCCGACGGCACTGTGGTTGCCGTTGGCGACGATCTAGACGACGCTACGCCTGGCGCAGGCATTTGGGAACTGATCCCCGGCGACGAATTGCCCGATGACCGTTGGACGACTCGAGCGAGCGGCGACTTGGCAAACATCGACGGGTTCGTCGAACTCTGGTCGATCAGCGAATTCGACGATCAGCTATTTGTGTTCGGTCGCACCGAGTCAGACGATCAACGCCCCGCGGGCGCCTGGCTCCTCAACCTCGGCTAGCGCGCTAGCTCGTTGGCCAGGCCGTTCGCCCGAGCAACCCGAGCATTCGTTGCCACGCTGGCGCATCCTCAGGCGGAGTAGCCGACGGTCCGAACTGTTCTGAATCGCGCAATCCGTCGAACATCGGCAGGAGGAAGTCGAGGACAACCTCCGCGAGTTCATCGGGGATCTCGATATCGATGT
The DNA here is from genome assembly GCA_964612655.1 of uncultured Acidimicrobiales bacterium. Classification (GTDB taxonomy): domain Bacteria; phylum Actinomycetota; class Acidimicrobiia; order Acidimicrobiales; family SHLQ01; genus SHLQ01. The sequence continues at coordinate 4,145 of CAZTDG010000078.1, forward strand.
TGGTGGCCTCTGCGAGATCCCACGCATGGGTGAGAACGTCGACGAGACGGAACCGGGCAACCGTGGACCCCAGCTGCGGGCCGGTCGGGTGCTCGACGGTTGCTTCCATGGCGCCGGGGGCGCGCAACGCATCGATCGCGGCCAGCGCTGTACCGCGCCAGGTGGCTACCGGGTTGGGCCCCAGGATCGAGATATCGATCGCAACCACGTCAGGGAGCGGCTTGCCGTCGAACAGCAATGGCACCGCTGCGTCGCCCAACACGACATGGCTGATCAGCGACTGGACGTCCCAGTCGGCGCACGGCGTTACGAGTTCGAGTTGTTCGTCGTCGACCTGCGTAAGCACTTCGCCAAACAGCGCCATAGCGGCGATGGCATCCTCGGCTGGACCTACTCCCACTCGGCTGCCTCTCGCAATCTCATTCCCACTCGGCTGCCTCTCGCAATCTCATTCCCACTCGGCTGCCTCTCGCAATCTCATTCCCACTCGATTGTTCCCGGAGGCTTGGAGGTGATGTCGTAGGCGACACGGTTGACGCCGCCCACTTCGTTGATGATGCGGTTCGACATACGGTCGAGCAGTTCATAGGGCAGGCGAGCCCAGTCCGCGGTCATGGCATCTTCGGAGGTGACCGCACGAATGATGATCGCATCGGCGTAGGTACGCTCGTCACCCATCACCCCGACCGAGTTGATACCGGGCAGTACCGCGAAGGCCTGCCAGATGTCTCGCTCAAGCCCGGCGTTACGGATCTCCTCGCGAACAATGAAGTCCGCCTCTTGCAGCAAGGCCACCTTTTCGGGTGTGATCTCACCAATGATGCGCACCGCGAGACCAGGGCCAGGAAACGGCTGACGCCACACGATCTCGTCGGGCAAGCCCAACTCGGTGCCGACCGAACGAACCTCGTCCTTGAACAGGGCTCGAAGCGGTTCGACAAGCTCGAAATCCATGTCTTCGGGCAAGCCACCCACGTTGTGGTGGCTCTTGATCTTGGCCGCGTCGTCGGTTCCCGACTCGATCACATCTGGGTACAGCGTCCCCTGCACCAGGAACTTCGCTCCCACGACTTCGGACTTGGCAGCTTCGAAGACTCGAATGAACTGCTCGCCGATCGTCTTGCGCTTGGCCTCGGGTTCGGTCACGCCGTCGAGGTGTTCGAAGAACCGTTCACTCGCGTTGACGTGCTTCAGTTCGATCTTTTGATGACGATCGAACGTCTCCACGATCTGGTCGGACTCGTTCTTGCGCATCAGGCCGGTGTCGACGTACACACACGTCAGTCGATCGCCGACCGCCTTGTGTACCAACGCAGCCGCAACCGCGGAGTCGACACCACCGGAGAGCGCACAAATAACGCGGCCCTCATCGCCAACCTGCTCACGGATGAGGTCTACCTGGGTGTCGATAACGCCAGCCATCGTCCACGACTGCGACGCATCGCAACCGTCGGCCAGGAACCGTTCGATCACCTGTTGGCCGTGCGGGGTGTGAACCACCTCGGGGTGGTACTGCACACCGTAGAGCCCTCGCTCCTTGTTCTCGAACGCCGCGACCGGCGCATCGGGGGTAGCTGCGAGCACATCGAACTCATCGGGGAGTTCGGTGATGGCATCGAAGTGGCTCATCCAAACGGTCTGTGACCCGGGCGTACCGTCGAGCAAGCTGCCGCCGCCCTTGACCGTGAGTTCGGTTCGGCCGTACTCGCCGCGTTCGTTGCGACCGACGGTGCCGTCGTTTTGATGGGCGATGAGCTGTGCCCCATAACAGATACCGAGAACCGGGATGCCGAGGTCATACACCTCGGGGTCGATCGCCGGGGCGCCGTCCACGTGGACCGACTTGGGACCACCCGAGAAGATGATGCCAACCGGCTTGCGCTCGGCGACCTCCGCAGCGGTGATCGTGTGCGGGACGATTTCGGAATAGACGTTGGCCTCTCGAACACGCCTTGCGATGAGCTGTGCGTACTGGGCACCGAAGTCGACGACGAGGACGGACTCCTCGGACGGGTCGATTGTGGTCATCGAGCGCTCACCAAAATTTCTGCTTTCTGGAAGTCTTTGAGATCGGTATATCCGCACATCGCCATCGACTGACGCAAACCGCCCGCAAGATTGCTCGAGCCCGTTTCAGAGTGACTCGGGCCATGGAAGATTTCAGACAGCGGACCTTGCGGTTCGACCGCGATTCGTCCGCCTTGAGGAACGGTTGGATGCACGCTCTGCACACCCCAGTGATAGCCGCGGCCGGGAGCCTCGTCGGCGGCCGCCAACGGCGCCCCCAACATCACCGCGTCCGCGCCGCACACCACCGCTTTGGCGATATCGCCCGCAGTCGCCATCGAGCCATCGGCGATGATCTGGGTGTAGATGCCGGTCTCATCGAGATGTCGCATGCGCGCGGCACGGGCATCGGCGAGAGCGGTCGCCTGAGGGCCACCGATACCGAGCACGTGGCGCAGGGTCGATGCTCGACCGGTTCCCACGCCGACCAGGATGCCAGCGGCGCCCGTGCGCATGAGATGGAGTGCAGCCGAGTAGCTCGCGCAGTCACCGACTATCACCGGTACGTCGAGGCGACGTACGAACGTCTTGAGATTGAGCGGATCACCTTCAAGCTTGGAGATGTGCTCCGCGGAGATGACGGGTTGTTGGATCACGAGCAGACCGAGGTCGGCTTTGAGAATCGTGTCGATGTGGGCGAGGGCGCTTCCGGGGCTGATGGCCGCACAGCTCACTACCTCTGCAGCGTTGATTTCTGAGATTCGCTGGACGATCAGATCGGGATTGACCGGAGCGGCATACAGCTCCTGCATTCGCTGGGTCGCTGCCTGGTCATCGAGTGCTGCGATTTCTTCGAGCACCGCGTCAGCATCTTCGTAACGAGTCCACAGACCTTCAAGGTTGAGAACGCCAACGCCACCCTGGTTTCCGATCTCGATGGCGGTACTCGGGCTCACCACCGAGTCCATCGCAGATGCCATGAACGGCAGGTCGAAACGGTACGCGTCAATCTCCCAAGTCAGGTCGATGTCTTCGGGATCGCGGGTACGGCGGGTGGGCACGATGCTGATGTCTTCAAACCCGTACGCCTGACGACCTTCCTTGCCCTTACCAATACTGATCTCTGCCATGCTGCTGCTCCGCGTTGAAGCCGCCAATCTAGCTTCATTTTCGGTCTCAGAACTACGCCAGTTTGAGCCAAGTTCGTCATTCAACGCGTGAGGGGTCTGGCCCCTTTAGGTGATTAGGGGCCAGACCCCTAATCGCGTTTAGGGGTCAGGGCAGGTCCAGGCAGCTACGACGCAGCTAGGAGAGCCCGTCGAGTAGCTGCCACAGTGCATCGATGTGGCGTTGTTCGGTTCGCACGGCGCCAATCGCTACCCGCAACACCGTCTGCTCATCGAGACGAGTATGGGTGACGTAGGCCTGGCCTCCGTCGTTGATCGCATCACGGATGCGCTCGTTGTCGGCGTCGCCACCGACGTGGCGGAAGGTTACGAGGGAAAGCTTCGTCGGTGCCACGATTTCATAGCTCGGATGCGCGGCGATTCGAGCGTCGAGGTCCTGGGCCATCGCGACATGGCTGCGGACAAAGTTGGCTAAGCCCTCGGCCCCATGGGTCCGGATCACGAACCAAAGCTTGAGCGCCCGAAAGCGGCGGCCGAGCGAGATCTGCCAGTCCCGATAGTCGATCACTTCTCCGGTGTCGGTCGCGGCGTTGCGTAGATACTCGGGCACGATGCTGAGCGCCGAGATCATTGGGCCACGGTCCGCCACGTAGAACAACGAGCAGTCGAAGTTGGTTAAGAGCCACTTGTGCGGGTTGAAGCAGTAGCTGTCGACTCGTTGAAGACCGTCGTTGACGAACCGGAACTCCTCGGCGACCGCCGCCGAACCCGCAAAGGCGCCGTCGACGTGGATCCACGCACCGAAGTCTTTGCACACGTCGGCGATTGCATCGATCGGATCGAACGCGGTGCTCGATGTCGTGCCCGCTGTTGCTTGCACGAAGAACGGCCGCCGGTCCTCGATGAGGTCTTCGGTCATCTCGTGTCGAAGCGCTTCAGGATCTAGTGCGAACGTGTCGTCGGTTGCAACCACCCGTACTTGGTCTTCGCGCAGACCGGCAATCTTGCACCCTTTGAGCATGGAGGAGTGCGCGTGCTCGGAGGTATAGGCCACGAGATCGTCCATACGGAACCGGCCCGCAACTCGCTCGCGAGCAGCGAGGATCGCAACGAGGACGCTGCTCGACGCGGAGTCTTGGATCACTCCCCCGCCTGGCCCACTCGACCGGAACCGGTCGGGTAATCCACACAGGTCGAGCATCCAGTCGAGCATGTGAGTTTCGAGTTCGGTGCATGCCGGCGACGTCGCCCACAACATGCCTTGCACGCCCAGGCCGGCGGATAGCAGTTCGCCCAGGACCGATGGCGGTGACGCGTTTGCCGGGAAGTAGGCGAAGAAGTTCGGCGACTGCCAGTGCGTGACTCCCGGAAGGATCAACTCGTCGACGTCGGCCATGATGTCGCCCCAGGCCTCGGGGTCGTTCGGTGGCGACTTGGGGAGCGCGGCGCGAAGATCACCAGGATTTACCTGACTCCGCACCGGCAGGTCTTCGACGCGCTCCCAGTAGTCGGCGATCCAATCGATCATCTCGTGGCCTGCACGGCGGAATTCGTCGTTCGACATCGGCGCTTCGTAGCTCACGGCCGAGACGCTAGCTGCCACCATGGGCCCACGAGTAGGCCAGAGCAGTTGACGAACCGATTTCGGCGACGTGAAGTTTGTGCAATTCACACCTCCCCATGTGGGGCGTTCGACCTGGTTTCGGCCACAATTTACAAACGTGAGCCAGCAACAATCTCTCGTCGCCCTCGACGCGGAAGGTGTCCTGATCCCAGAGGTCTGGATAGCTATCGCCGACGCCACCGGAATCGCCGGCCTTCAACGCACGACTCGGGATGAACCCGACTACGACGTCTTGATGAAAGGCCGGCTGAACACGCTGGCCGAGCATGACATCACCATGTCGCAGATTCACGAGATCATCGAAGACCTCGACGCCCTGCCCGGCGCCTGCGACTTCCTCGATGAACTGCGGACCCGCACACAGGTGGTCATCTTGTCGGACACCTTCGAACAGTTCGGCGTGCCGATGATGTGCCATCTGAATCGCCCGACGATGCTCTGTCACCGCTTGGTCGTCGAAGACGATCGAATCGTCGACTACAAGCTGCGCATCGCCGACCCGAAGCGAACCGCCGTTCGCGCCTTCCAGGACTTGAACTATCACGTCGTCGCCGCGGGCGATTCCTACAACGACACGACGATGCTCAGCCAAGCCGACGCCGGGTTCCTCTTCCACGCCCCCGACAACGTCATCGCCGAGTTCCCCCAGTTCCCCGCACTCAACACCTACGACGAACTCCTAGACGCCCTCACCAACGCTCTCGCCTAAAAGATTTGTACGTAAAAACCGACCGTACAGGTTCAAAATTCCGTACAAATCTTTAGTGCGTCGCTAGCAGGCTCAGTAGTTGGTGCACCATGATGGCCGTGGCGCCCCAGACGGTGTCGCCGACTAGGCCGAAGAAGTGCATGGGTCGCCACTCGCCGTCCCAGAGCCACTCTTCTTTCCAGTAGGTGTCGGGGTGCGCGAGCTCGGTGAGCGGGACGTGCAGTATTGCCTCGACCTCGTCGGGTGACGCGATGAGATCCGGTCGCTCATTAAGCGCCGCCACGTAGGGCTGGACCAGCGAGTAGCTGGCACCGGTGATGAACTGATCGAGCATGCCGATCTGGCGGCAACTGCCCGGATCGAGTGCTACCTCTTCCTGTGCCTCACGAACCGCGGTGTCCCAAAGCGAGTCGTCATCGTCCTCAAGACCACCGCCCGGGAACGCTATCTCGCCCGCGTGCTTCCGCATGTGTTGAGGCCGGCGGGTGAGGATTGTGGTCGGCCCATCCTCGCCGTCATAGATCGCGATCAGAACAGCGGATCGCCGGCCGGGTTCGGGTGGTCGTTTCACCGCGGGACCCAACCGCAGCTCGCCGGGTTCGTGGTCGGCGAGACGGTCTTCGATACCCGCGACGGCTAGGGACTGCGCCAGTCGGTAGGGCTCAACGTCGACGCGGCGCCATTCGGGTGGCCGCGGGATGGGTTGTGGTCCGCCGCGACCCATCGGCTCGGTCAAGCCGACAACTCCTCCAGGAAGTCGCCGAGGCCCTGGTCTCGCAGCGATTCGAGCACGGCCTGAGGTTCGGTGGTGCCCTTCTCCCACCCAGCCCATGCATCGAGCATGGCAACGGTGTCGTCAGACTCGTTCTCGGCCAATACTTCAGGGAGGAAGCCAGTCTTCAAGTAGGCCAAGGTGCGGCCGGGAAGTTCGGTCTCGTTGAGCCAGTCGTCGAACTGGTTCTTCAACTTCGACGGTGAGGGTGCTGGGCGTTCGTCCACATCGATCAGGCTACCGTCGACAAGTTGGGATCAAGAGTCCGCCGCAACCTCTCGTTGGATGAGCTCCATCATCGCTTCACGAAGAACCGCGGCCGCCGGACCCTTCGGGAACTCGCGCTCGCCCACGCGGGTCACCGAAAGTGTGTCTCGTAAGGTCGAGAGCGCAAAGAACTCGGTGGCACGGTCGAGATGATCGAGCGTTACCTCAACCTCGCGAAGCGTTAGCCCAGCTTCGACTGCGGCGTCGAAGGCGATGTGTCGGGTGATCGAGTCGAGGATGCCAAGCGACATGGCCGGCGTCTCGTAGATCGCCTCACCGTCTTCTTCGACCACCCATCCAACAGTGAACGTGGGGCCTTCGAGAATGCGGCCCGAACGCCCGATCAGTAGAGCGTCGCTGTAACCAGCGAGCTTGGCCCGGCGAATCGCGCCGAAGTTGTTCGCGTACGACAGTGTCTTTGCGCCGAGCAACTCCCACTCGGCTCCGTCGCCGTGCCACGGAGCATCCACGGGCAAGAGCGACAACTCACCCGCCTGTGCCTTGGCGGGTTCGGAGGTAACAACTACTCGGGTGGTTCCTTCGAAGGGGTCGTCGCCGGGGCTGACCAGCACCCGAATCACGCAGTCATCGTGTTGGCTTGCGGCGTAGTTGCACCACTCGACGAAGTCGTCGTCTTCGGGAAGGTCGATGCCCAACATCGATGCGCTCCGGTGGAGTCGGTCGATGTGGGGCTGCAGGCGTACGCAATGGCCTCGTATCCCGCGGATCACCTCGAATACGCCAAAGCCACGGATGAACCCGATGTCTGAAACCGGAATGGTCGCAGTCGCGGGGTCGAGCAATTCGCCATCGATTCGGACCGAAGTGAATGCCGTCATCGACGTCGTGCTCGTTCCATGTGCAGCCCGTCTCCAGTCAGTGAGAGTCGAGGCCCACGCTTCGGGGCCGACCCCAGAGACTTTGCCAGGCGCAGAACCCTCCATCGGTGACCCGCATACGGTTCCAGGAGTTCGAGCATGCGCTCGTCGTCGCCTCGCTCCTCCCCCGCCAGATGCCACGCCACCGTGTTGGGCAAATGGAAGTCGCCAACGGGAACCGCGTCGGCGTCGCCGAGGGCGGTGGCGGTCACCATGGCGGTGGTCCAGGGGCCGATGCCGCGGATCTGTTGTAGGCGAGCTTGGACCTGCGAGGGAGTGCGCTGCTCGAGGTTGGTGAGCCGACGCATCTCGCGCGCTACCCGCAAGATGATCTCGGCCCGCTTGCGCTCGACACCCAGGGGATGGAAGTCGGCGTAGCCGAGTTCGGCCGTGCGCTCGGGCGACGGAAGCACCCATCCGCCCACCGGTCCGGGGGCAGGGTCTCCATAGTTCTTCGCCAACAGGCGGCGGGCTCGAACCGCGTTCTGCACCTGCACCTTCTGCCCAAAGACTCCGCCGATGAGCGAGTCCCAGAGGCGGTCGGTGCGTCCCAACAAAAACGGCTGCGACCGCCAGACATCGGCCATCTTTCCTGGCGGAGGTTTGAAACCGGCCAGGTCGTCTTCCATGCCGAGCAAACGGGGCGCCTGGTTGATCATCCAGTCCGCTCCGGGCCCCCACGCCTCAGCTTCGACACGATCGTCGCCAATGCGCTGGAGATGCAACGTGCCCGGGCCGTCGGGCGTGCGAGTGTTCCATCGCGATTCGGTCGGGCCCACCATGATCGGCATCTTCGAACCACGAACCGTCGACGCGAGGTTCAACCATTCAGGGATCTCGATCACGTGCGTGGCCACCGCCTCACCCTAGAGATCGACCTCATCGGGCGCGCAGCCCGGGCCCATATGTCTTGCTGGTCCGGGCGGTCCGAGCCACGGGAATGTCACCACCCTGTGTCAAACTTGTGATGTGGCACCAAAACACAACCGGAGGTTTGATGCCATCCGGAACGAGTGGAACGAAGCCCCGTGGTTCGTGCTGCTCATCATTGCGGTCTCCGCCTTCGTCGGACCCATGCTCATCTTCGGCGCCTGGAACGCACTTCGCGGCCTGTTCTAGCAAGCCAAAACGCAAACAACCCGGGCACAAGACGCCGTTCGCTCCGCTCACTAACCGAGTTGCTCGCTGCGCTCACAACATCGCACCCAAAACGCAAACAACCCGGGCACAAG
>CAZTDG010000079.1:0-12751 GCA_964612655.1 uncultured Acidimicrobiales bacterium
ATGCCCGTGCGATCGATAAACCGGCGCAGCGCATCGGGAAGTGTGTGTCGTGAGTTCGCGCCAGCACCCAGGAGTACGAGCGGGCGCTTTGCTGACTTCAGCCGCTCAACGACGGCCTCGACGGCACTCGGCGACGGTCCGGGAGTATGAGCAACGGTCGGGGGAAGCAGAGCTGTCTCGGCCACATCGAGTTGGGCGACGTCGAGGGGAAGTTCGATGTGGACCGGACCTTGCGGAAACTCGAGCGCTTGATGGATGGCGTCGGCCACGATGTGGGGCAGCGCCTCGGGTGAATTCACCGTGGCGCTGAACTTGGTAATCGGACCCATGACGTCGACGACGTCGATGAGTTGGTAGCGCCCTTGGCGATTGTCGAGGATGGGCTTTTGGCCGGTGATGACGAGCATTGGGTATTCGGCCAACCATGCCGATGCAACAGGGGTAGCCAAGTTGGTCGCGCCCGCACCCAGCGTGCTCATGGCAACGGCGAGTTCGCCGGTCAGATGGCCATACACCCCGGCCATAAAACCTGCACCCGCCTCATGACGGGTAAGGACAAAGTCCATTTGGTCGCTTTGTCGAACCGCTTCCATGAACGGGAGGGATTCGTCACCGGGGTAGCCAAAGGCATACTTCACGCCGTTGCGTTCGAGGGCTTGGACGAGCAATTGAGAGACGTTCATGTTCAGACTTCCTTTACGCCTTGGGCAAGGACATCGGCCGGGTTTTCTGCGGCGATCATCGGGAGCATGTCGCGATCTCGTTGTCTGCGCACTCGGGCGTCGGCGAATATTTCCTCGGCGTGCTCGGGAGGCACCACGGCAACGCCAGAATCATCGGCGTAGATCATGTCGCCGGGGTTCACCGTGACTACCCCACCGAGTACTACGGGCACGTTCCACAGGTAGGGCAATACTTCCTTGCCGCCGGCTTTGACCGTTTCGCCCGTGCAGTACGCGCTGAACGAATAGTCGGCGAGTTCCTCGAAATCGCGGAGCCGTCCATCGCACACCACACCGGCCATGTTCAGGTTGTGCAGTCGTGACAGCTTCGTGCCGCCTCCGAGCGAGGAGTCGAAGTGCCCGTTGCTCGCCATCACGAGCACGGCACCTTCGGCCTCGGCGTCGCCGATTGCGTTGTACAAGGCCGGGCCGAGGTTGTGCAGGCCCGTCGCGTTCATGAGGTCGTCGCGGACCGGCATGAACGAGATTGTTAAGGCCGGGCCGATGATGGCCTTGTTCTTTGGAGGGCCGACAAGTCCGTTGATATGGCTGCGGTGGCTGAAGCGCCCATCGAGGGCATCGATGACGTCTGCAGCGGCCAGATCTTCTGTGGAAAATTTGGGCATGGGACAACCTAGCTCGACTGGTCGTTTGCGCACGAAAGCGGACGCATGCGGGCGCGTGGGTTACTCGTCTGAGTCATCATGTCCACCCACAACTCCAAGTCGGCGCCCCATCGGTGCTGCACCGAGTCCGTAGATGATTCCGGCTCCGATGATCACGATGAACGTGAGCGAAATGAGGGTGTCTCCGCCTGGGTCACCTTCTGCTGCAAGTTCGAGGCCGAACACCGACGCGGTCGCGGCTGCCACGATCCCTCTCGGGGCGATCGAAGACAGGAACATTGAGCTCGCCCGATCGACGCCAGCGCCCGCCGTAGATACAAAGACCGCCAGCGGCCGAGCGATGAGGACCAGAACGGCCAGAAGGATCAGGCCGGGTACGAGCGAGTCGACCAGTGCGTCGACCGGCATGCGCGCACCGAGAACGATGAAGAGGCTGCCGAGAGCGAGTACGCCGACCCCCTCTTCGAACGCGGCGATGTCGTCCACCGGCGTCCAGGTTTGGTTGGCGAGCAAAATGCCGACCGTTGTCGTGGCGAATAGCCCGGCCTCGGGCACGAGCAGGTTCGCCACCGTGTACGCGCCGACCGCTGCGGCGAGTGCCAACGGCGCACGCAGAATCTCATTCATGTTGAACAGCCGGAGGCTGGCGAGTATCACGAGAGCGCCGACGACTCCGGCGCCGATCCCAACCCCGGTGGTAGCTATCACGGAGATGAACGCTTCGGAAATGCTGTCGCCACTGAGCACGACACCGAGCGTGACTACGCCCAACATTGCACCGATGGGATCGATCAGGATCCCTTCCCATTCCAATATTTCGCTCGAGGGCGCTTTGGGATTGGTTCGTCGCAGGATCGGGATGACCACCGTTGGACCCGAAACCACTAAGACCGCACCCGCAAGCCACGCGGTCTGTCCTTCGAGGTCGGTGACCCAAGCAATGGTCAGCGACGCGATCACCCACGTGATGAGAACTCCGATGGTCACCAATCGCGCGACGACACCGCGCCATGCCTGAATCTTGTGGACCTGCAACTGGAGGCCCCCGTCGAACAACAACAAGCCAACCGCGAGCGAAACACCGGGAAACAGCAGCTCACCGAAGAGCTCGTCGGGTTCGACCAGCCCGGTCACTGGGCCGGCGATGAGTCCTGCGGTCAGAAGAACCAGAACACTCGGTACGCGGATCCACGACGCGAGCAATTGCGCGAAGACGCCGAACACGATGATGGTCCCTAACCCGAGGACCAGTTCTGCTTCAGACAACGAACACCTACTGACAACTTTGTTTCGCGGCGACTGCCGCGAGCACCTCGCCAACTCTTGCCCACTCTTCGTGCGGTTGTCACCTCGGCGCAAAACCCAAAATCCTTGGGCCGGAGCAACCCACGCTACAGTCAGGCGATGGTTATTCACCTGGGTCTTCGATCGATCCTCTCGCTCGCTGGAATCGTCATTCTCATCGTCGGTGTTTGGTACGTCGACCGCACATGGGACGAGCAAGGCGCGTCGGCCGTTGAACGGTCGAAGGACAAAGATCTAAAGCCCCCGGTCGACCTCGAAGCGGAGCTCGACGCGGCGCTTCGATTCCCGCTGCTGTTTCTCGGCGGCTGGGCGCTGTTTGCGATCTCGTATTTCTTTCCGACGGACGGCGGCTCCTCGTTGACGTTCTCGGTCACCGCGGTGCTGGCCGCGATCAGTGCATTGGTCTTGTCCGGAGTCGGTTCACTGCCGATGGCCGACGCCGTGCGTCATCGCCGCACCAAGCGTAAGCAGATCCTCTCGCTGATGTTCCTAGTGTCCTGGGTCGCCCTCACCATCTTCACCGGACTCGAGGCGGAGAACACCCTGGAGACCTTCATCTTCGCTGCCGCCGGAATGGTGAGCATCGTCGTCGCCATGATGTTTCTCTTTGCACATCGAAAGATGGGCACGGTCTGGGAGGAAACCGGAGCGCCCAACCCTCGGCCCGTGGTCTACAACCCAGGTGGCCCGTTGTTCGTGTTGGGATGGTTCCTCTTCTGGCTCGCAATGGCATCAGCGAGCCCCGAAGCCGGCGATGGCGGCCTCTTGCTCGACCTCAACTGGCGAACCGCTGTGGCCTTTATCGCGGGACTTGGCGTGGCCTTCGCCGTGTTCGCCGTCGACTACGCCCACGATGAGGGAGCGAAGTACATCGGCTTTGGAACCGATGGTTCGGCCCTTGGACGACTCGTCGAAACGCCCATTCCATTCATCGCGATGTGGACACTGTTTGGACTGGTGAACTTCATCGACCCCGACAACAGCCTCGCGGAACCGACTACTCGGACGATTCTGATCTTGGTGATTTGCCTGGTCATGGGCGTGTTTGTCGGGGTGTTCATCCAAACGGCGATCTACAAGGGGAACGCTCCACTCCTGTCGAAGTTGTCTATGGGCTTCGTGACCTTGTTGGCGTTGCTCGCCATCGCAGTATCTTTTGCCGGTGGCGCGGCCCCGTATCTGATTGTGCTTGGGGTTATCATGGTTGCGATGTCGCAACGCCAGCTGGTGCAGGACCGCAAGCGCGGTAAGTACTGGATGGCCAACGGTGAACCGAATCCGAGCCCGATCGTGTATTCGGTCGGGGCCTTGATGTTCCCCGCAGGCTGGATTCTCGCGTCCTGGGCGATCTCGCTTCCAGCATGATCCTCCTGCTGGCGTTGTTCTCGCCGTTCACCGAGCTCTTCCCCAACTTGTACATGTCGTGGTGGGCGCCGAGCAACGACAACCTGGCCGAGTATGAACGCAAGTGGTATCGCCGAATCGTCGTGGTGTGCGTCGTGTGGGTCCCGATTCTGGTGGTGTTCTCCCGGATCGTCGCGACACCCATTCTCGTCGCCATGGCGGTATTGATCTTCGGTGCGTTCGCGTGGCGCCTGGTTGCGTTTAGCCGAGAACTGCAGGCCGAAATCGATGGCACGGCACCGACGATGCGCGCGGAGTTGCCTGAACGGCTCTACGTCGTGGCCCTCCTCGTTCTGTTCACGGCGATCTACTTCAACGTGCCAGAGGATGCATGGCGCGTGCCGGTGGGCGCGGCCGGAATATTCATCGGCGCTGGTCTCATCGGACGTTTTCGGCGTGGACCCAACAGGTCACTGCCCGTAGACGTTGCGGCCCGAGTCATCTTCAGCGCGGGCTTCATCCTGAATCTCCACAACTTGGCCCGTGCAGCTGAAATCCTCTGAGCTGACGGCCTAGTATCTGCCAGACACCCAATCGAGGAGCAAAGAAGAAAATGGGCGAGTCCACAATGGATGCGAGTCAGCTAGCCGAGCTGCTGAAGAAGACGGGCCATCATCATCACCAGGCATACATCGAAGCCGACGGTGTCGATCCGGAATGGGCGCTGTGGTACTCGGGCTACCTCCAGGCGAATCTGTGGGATAGCGCAGGCGTGTTGCCCACGCGGAGCAGGTTGACTCAGTTGCTTCTCAATGCCGAAGCAGACTTCAACGCCTCAGGCTCGACCGATCCGTGGCAGCCCGCGTACGCGGCGTACATGCTCAAAGAGCTTCAGGCCTAGGGCTACCCGAAGCGAGCCGATACCGATTCGCGCAGCTGATCAATCGCCTCGACAGATGTCGAAGCAGGCACGGCGAATACCCAACGGTCGACCAACTCGGACGGTTCCGGAAGCTGTTCGTCGAATGTTGTGGGGTTGTCCGTCGAAAGCGCCACGTGCACGGACACCTCGAAGGAGTCCGAGCGGTTGGCCTCGATCAGTTCGCCTAAGCGAACGAGTGCCGCAGGGTTCGCCATGTTCAATCCATCGCCATGGGCAAAGGCGAGTTCGGCGGTTTGGGGCCCTGACGCTCCGATGATGATCGGCGGAGGAGAATCGTTGACGAGTCCGAAATCGAAATCATCGACGCTGTAGTACGTGCCGGAGAATTCGGTAGCGCCCGCCCACAAGGCTCGCATGAGCGCGATCGCCTCGATCAGCCTCTCTCGGCGCTCGGCACCGTTCCCGAGTTCGGTTCCCAGGGTTTCGTGTTCTTGCGAGAACCGGGCGCCCGGAGCCGCTCCCGTGCCGATGCCAATCTCGGCTCGACCGCCGCTGAGTCGGTGGAGTGTGTTCGCGATCAGGGCGAGCCGTACCGGGTGTCGGTTGATGACATTCGCGACCAATGGTCCGAGCTGGACCCGTTCGGTCGCCCCGGCAATCGCTCCAAGCAATGTGAACGCGTCGAGCGATGACCCCCGGTCGAACATGTTGCCGGTCATGTGGTCATAGGTCCACACCCCGTCGAACCCGGCACGCTCGGCGTGTACAGCGAGCGACAGGATAGGTTGCGGCTCGGTCCCGAAAGGACTGATGAGCACGTCGAGCTTTGGTGTTGCGTTGGGCATCGTTACAGCGCCGCTTCGTGTAGCGCGCGTTCGATCAGCTCATCGATCTCCGTCAATGCCGTGGCGGCGACGTCGTCAGTTATGGGATCACGCGAGGAGGCAATCTCGATGAGCGCTGTCGACTTATCGACGAGTTCGAACAGGCTGGCGTCGGTTTCGAGGAGGGCGTGGGCTCGCTCACGGGCGAGTGGAATAACGGGCGTGAATTCGTCGCCCGTTTGCATTCCATTTAGCCCGCTGGCGTACGCCGACGCGAGCGGTTCCCCGTCGATGAGCAAACAGCCGAGCACTTGGTCGTTGCCCTGTGAGCGACGGGTTCGCATCAGCTCACAGATCGCGGCGAGGCCCGCTGTTTGCTGTTCAGCCGATGACCCGGACGACTCGATGACGACATCGACGCTGGTCGCCCCGACATCAAAGCCTGCTTCGCCTTCAACCGCTGGCACGCCCGTCGGCGGCGTCTCGGCCAATGTGGCACGAAGCTGGCGGGTCAGTTCTTCCCACGGTTCCATGATGCAACCCTCCTTATGCCTCGGCGGGCGATCAGCCCGCGGCCAACCGATCTCGTCCGTCTCGCCAGAACTCGGCTGCTACAGCAACCGGATCGGCTCCTTCTGGAAAATCAGACAGGCGCAATACCGAGCCGGTGAAGGTGGTGGAGTTCCACTTGGGGTCTTCGGCGTCGAGGTTGAGCCGGTCGGGCCACCAGGCGCTGAGATAGAGGTATGGCTCATCGATGGTGTGATCGCCTGGCGATGCTCCGTAGCTGCCTCGGTGATCCTCATCGCCAATTTCGATGGCGGGATCGAAATGGCCGGGCCACAGTTGCGGCTCGGAGGCATCGACCGATAGTTCGTCGCCTCGAACCTGTTCGAGTGCTTCAAAGGCCGCACCGAACCACTCCCCTAGCCAGAGCGACGCCTCTTCGTTGATCATGAGATCAGCGTCGGCGTCACCAACCGCAGGCGAGTCGCCCTCGGCAGCAGTGTCGGAGTCGATCGCGGTCCCGAGGAACTCTGCGGCCGAGTTAAGTGAAGTGATTGGGCTCGTGCGGCTTGATCCGTCGGCGGCCTCGTCGATGAGCTCGAGTCCTTGGATGCGGATCCGTCGTCCGTCGAACTCTGGTGTGCCAAAGCCCGACGGCGCCGCGCGAAGTCCGAATCGGCCCGTCGCTTGATGGCGTACCGGGGCCACGACGTAGGTAGCCAACCGGTGAAGCGCGGTTCGAGTTGCGCTGAGATCAGCGGGGACTGGTGCAAATGGTTTCATTTTTAGCTTTCAGACTTTGAATTTAGATAAGGAATGCGTCGGTGACGATCTCGACGAGCGCTGGGCCCTTGTGGGCGAGTGCTTGTTCGACGGCGGCATCGATCTGGTCGATCTCGGTAACCCGCGAGCCGTAAATCCCACACAGTTCTGCCATCTTCCCGAAATCGGGATTCACCAGATGGGTCTCCCAGACTTCCCACTCGGCGGTTCGCTGCTCTTTGGAGATCTTTCCGAGCTCGTTGTTGTTCAACAAGATATGGGTGATGTTCATGTCGTACTTGGCCAGTGTGGTCAGTTCCATGGCGTACTGACCAAAGCCACCGTCGCCGCTGATGCTGACGACCTGGCGACTATCGCCAACGGCAGCCCACGCTCCCATCGCTGCGGGGAATGCAAAGCCGATCGATCCCAGATAGCCCGACATCAACACGTCTTGACTGCCGCTCGATTCGAAGTATCGACCAAAGGAGTAGGTGTTGTTGCCAACATCGACCGTGATGACCGCTTCCTTGTCGACGAAACGAGAGAGCGAAGCCATGACGGCCGCCGACCCGATTCCACGTCCGGCATCATCGCTAACTCGACTCGCCTTTTCTGCTCGCCAAATCGACCAGCGTTCGTTTAGCTCGTCGCGAAGGTCGAGGCACTTGCGCGATTCGGGAAGCGCGTCTTTAAGTGCCTTCGCCGTTACCGCTACATGACCTTGGAGTGGAATGTCGACGGGATGGAACCGGCCGAGCGCCATCGGGTCGGTGTCGACCTGGATGAGCGGCTTGTATTCGGCGATGCCAGTGTGGTTCGCAAAGCTCGCGCCGAACACGATGATTAGGTCGCTCTCGTTCATGAACCAACTGGCGACGGGGGTTCCAGAGCGACCGAGCACCCCACACCCATTGGGGTGATCGTCACCGACGAGACCCTTGCCCTTGAAGGTCGTGGCTACGGGAGCGCCGAGTGCATCGGCGAGCTGAAGCACTTCGTCCATATGGCCGTTTGCGCCGTTGCCCACGATGATCATTGGACGCTCGGAGCCAGCGATGGCGTCGACCGCTCGTTGCAGTTCGCCCGCGGGAGGCGCGATCTCGTTCACACCCATGCGGCCATCGGGGCCGCCCGCTGGTGTGTCCTCATCGACGGCTTGGTGCTGGACCTCATCGGGGAAGATCAGGTGCGCAACATCTCGCTCGACGGTTGCGGTCTTCATGGCCAGCGTTGCGAGCTCGGCATGGTTCGAACCGGCATGGACGGTCTCGCTGAAACGCGAGACATCGGCGAAGGCACCTTCGAGGTCGGTGTCTTGGAAAGCGCCGCGACCCTTGACGTCAGAGGGAACCTGACCGCTCAACGCGAGTACCGGTGCACGATCTTCCTTCGCGTCGTAGAGGCCGGTCAGAAGGTTGGTTGAACCCGGTCCGGCAATGCCGAAGCATGCTGCAGGTCGACCGGTCAACTTGCCAAACCCCGTGGCAGCAAAGGCTGCCGCGCCTTCGTGACGAATCCCGATGAAGGTGAGTTCACCGCGCTCTTCAGCCTTGCGAAGAGCATCGGCGAATCCGAGGTTGGAGTGGCCCACCATGCCAAACACGTGGGACAGGCCCCAGTTGACCATCGTTTCGACCATCACATCGGAGACGGTGCGAGGCAACGGTGTGGGCTTGGGTAGAGCCACCCACACGCCGTCGTCGCGGACCTCGGTTTCAAAACACGCAGGAGCGTCAGAGAACCCGCCCGGCGGCTGGCCGGTGATTGGCGAGTAGTCGTAGCCGTGCCACGGACACCGGAGCCAACCCTTTTCGATCGAACCTTCGCCCAGCGGGCCGCCTTGATGTGGACAGGCGTTGTCGACACATCCGAATTGGCCCTCATAGTGGCTCACCGCAAAGGTCTGACGACCGACAGCCACCGTCGTAACCCGGCCTTCTTTGAGTTCACCCGGCTCGAGAATTCGATGCCATTCGATTTGGTCGTCCTGCTCTTTACTCATAGGGCACGAATCTACACCGCATCAATATTGGGCGACACAATTCGGGATCGACGAATTTGCGATGAGCCTCACAAAGGTGAAGTCCTCGGCGATTCCCATGCCTGCACGCGCCCGAAAGTGCGCTCAGGTACAGCCGAGACAGCAATGGTCGTCGTCGCTGGAACCTAACCGTCTAGTCGACTGGCGTGTCTTCGGTTGGCTCGACGATGACGATCCAGTTGCCACACGTGTCGTCGAAGATCGCGATCTTCGCAGGTCCGGTGTCCATTGGTGGAGCGGTGAACTCGACGCCCGCAGCGACAAGGCGTTCGTATTCGGCGTCGATGTCGTCGACGGAGAACTGCGTGGCTGGAATGCCGTCTGCCCGCAGCGCATCTCGATACGGTCGCGCTGCGGGGTGACCGGTTGGCTCTAACAGCAACTCGGTTCCGTCGATGTCGTGGGGTGAGACGACGGTGATCCAGGCGTGTTCGCCCATGTCGATGTTGTGGCGAACGACGAAACCCAAGGTGTTTGTGTAGAAGTCGAGCGCGTGCTGCTGGTCGTCGACCATGACCCCGGTGAGAGTGAAACGCATGCCTGGCACGCTACAGTTTCAGGCCACAGAGTCAGGACTCGCGTTCGAGTTCCTCTTGAAGGGCATGCAGGATCGGCAGCGTGGCGTGATCTTTCGGACGATCGGCTGCGGTCTTCGATCGAATGATGTCGGCCAGAGCGGCGACGTGGATGTGAAGTCCTCCGACTTCGAAGACCACCGATCGTTCCCGCACTCCCCCGTACCCGTCGAGCCCGGCGGGGGTGAACGTGAGGTCGAGGTCGCCGCATCGAGTGGTGAGGTTGAGCATCGCCATCGATGCGATCAGCGACGGGTGGGGCTCGAAGGCCACGCCGTCGGGATTACCGTCGACTCGAAGGCGCGCCTCGAGTTCACCTAGCGCAGCACCGAGTCGTTCGAAGTTTGCCGGGTCGGATTCGGGAAGAATGTCGGCATCGTTCGTCATCACTGTCGAGCCATGCAAGACCGCAGCCAGCCCGCCGATGAGCACGTAGTCAACCGCGTGCTGGTCGAGGACCGAGAACACGCAGTTCGGGTCAAGCGCAGCGGGCATCTAGTCGACCCGCTGTGCGTTGGCGACGAATCGGCTGACGTTGATGACCGATGCGAGCCGTTCGTCTGGGGTCATGGCCAGTTGTTGCCGGATCTGCGCTCGGTCGACGTCGCTTACGAGTTCACTGGTGATGACGAGCTGGCGGCCACACGCTCGAAGGATTGACTCGAGCGTGCTCAACCGGGGCTCGTCATGGCCGCGCTCCCAACGCGAAACAGCCGATTGCGTGGTCGAGAGCAGCTCGGCCAACGCGGCTTGAGACAGTCCGCGTTCCTCGCGGGCCTCACGGATCATCGGAGCAATAGCTATCGACATACGGACAGTATAGCGTATTAACTATTTAGTACATAGCGGTTTCCATATATTCCGACCATTGAGCGCTCCACATGCGTCCGACTGCGGATAGACACGTACGCCAACGCGCTCGACACGACGCTAGAACAACGAAATCCCCCGCTCGAGAGCGAGGGATTTTCGAGTGTCGGAGGGGGGAGTCATACCCTAACTCCACAGGCCGAAACCTCCTGGATACCAGTAGTTTCGGCGGCGCAAGGGCTCCTCGATCCCGTTCCCACCGTCCAGAAGATTTCCCCATGGTCGTCCAATTGGTAGCCTATATCCCGTCCGTTTAGTAGGTTAGTAACATGGAATACCGGTCAAGAATCGTCGACGAGGAACTAGACGAGCTTCTGCCCGGGCTCCCAGCCGTCTCGCTCGAAGGACCCAAGGCAGTTGGCAAGACCGAGACCGCACTGCGGCGGGCTTCCACAATTCACCGCCTCGACGACCCTGGCCAGCTCGAGATCCTGCAAGCCGCACCCGACCGAATCCTTTCAGGGGAAACGCCCATCCTGATCGACGAATGGCAACGCCTTCCGTCCTCATGGGATGTGGTCAGGCGGGCCGTAGACGACGATCCAAGCCCAGCCAGATTCTTGCTAACGGGCTCAGCAACACCTAGTGACGCTCCTACCCATTCGGGAGCCGGACGCATCGTCACCGTGCGAATGCGGCCAATGTCGCTCGCCGAACGCTCGTTAGTGAAGCCAACCGTCAAACTTGCGGACCTCCTCACCGGCCAGCGTCCCGAAGTCGCGGGCAGGAGCGACCTCAGCCTTGACGACTACGCAGGAGAGATCACATCGTCGGGCTTCCCTGCCATCCGGCAGCTGTCCGGAAGAGTTCTACGATCTCAACTTGACGGATACATCGACCGCATAGTCGAACGTGACTTCATCGAAGCCGGCCACACCATCCGCAACGAGGGCGCACTACGTCGATGGCTCAGCGCGTATGCCGCTGCCTCTTCGACCACCGCTTCCTATGAAGCCATCCGCGACGCTGCATCTGCAGGTGAACACGACAAACCAGCGAAGACAACAACCGGCCCGTACCGCTCCACCCTCGAACAGCTATGGATGATCGACGAGGTTCCGGCCTGGACTCCATCACGCAACAGACTCCGACGGCTTGGTGCCTCCCCCGTCCACCAACTCGCCGACCCCGCACTCGCTGCACGGCTCCTCGGCGTCGACATCGACGCCCTTCTCGACAACAAACCTGCCGGACCGCCAATCCCTCGCGACGGCACGCTTCTTGGAGCCCTGTTTGAATCGCTCGTGACAATGTCCGTCCGCACGTACGCCCAAGCCAACGAGGCCCGAGTCAGCCACCTCCGTACCCGCGGAGGCGAACACGAAATTGATCTCATCATCGAACGTGGAGACGGCAGAGTCGTTGCCCTCGAAGTCAAACTCTCCGCAACAACGACAGATCGAGACACCCGCCATCTCAAATGGCTCGCCGACACAATCGGCGGCGATCTCCTCGACGCCGCGGTTATCACAACCGGCACGGAGGCGTACCGTCGAAAGGACGGAATCGCAGTCATACCCGCCGCGCTCCTCACCGCGTAGCTCATATCCACCTCGACTGAACGCCGAAATGACCCATAACGCAAACCTGAAAGGTGGTCTATTCTGGGCGTTATGGCGATGAGCGAGCGGTGGCGTGTCTGGTCGGAGACGATGCTTACCCGTTTCGGCATTGCCCTACTTGGTCCGGGGATTGGGTTCCTAATCGTTGTGGCGTTGAGACAGCCGGATCTGAGCAGTCCATTTGCTCAGAGTTTCGGCGGAGTTGGCCTCGCTAGTATTTTCTTGGGGCTGTTGCTACTGGTTGTCAGCTGGTTCAGAACGACTCCAGTTGACCAGCCGTCAACAACCGACCCGCGCTAACCGATGCAGTGAAGCTCTGCTCAGCAAACGACAACGTTGCTCGGAACGCCTCTCCCCACGCAAGCTACTCAGGTGGCAGTTCGAGTGCTGCTGCCCCTGATGGTTTCGGCTTTATAGGACGGCGAGGCTCGCGATCGCCAGCGGGCGGACCGCCGTTACCTCGTGACTGTGGCTTCCACGGCGGAGTCGGGTGAGGTCGCGAATGGATAGGAAGCCAGTAGCAGCGGATGATCGCTTGAAACCAATGCTGCGACGAGCCGACCCGGTAGCCCTGAAACCCGAAACGAGACAATACGGAATATCGAAGCCTTCGAAACTTGTAGTAGCCGCCTCGTATCGCCATAACCCCAAGAATACCGCGCCGAAAAGCCGCATTCCGTCAAGCTGCCTGATCATATAAACTGAGGTCCATGGAAACGGTGCGGCG
>CAZTDG010000080.1:0-12651 GCA_964612655.1 uncultured Acidimicrobiales bacterium
TCTTCGCAACGTTGTCGGCATAGGTAGCGTTCTCACCTGCGAAACGGGCGGTGTGCACTCCCGGTGCTCCGTCGAGGTGGTCGATCTCCAGACCGGTGTCATCGGCCATCGCCGGCAGCCCGGTAGCGGTAGCGATCGCCACCGCCTTTAGTCGAGCGTTGCCTTCGAGGGTGTCGGCATCTTCGACCACGTCGCCGACGTCGTCTGGCCGCGCAACGATGTCGACGACGTCTCGCATCATGATCGAGATCTCCTCGACCTTGTCGGGATTGGCGCTCGCCATCACCACCCGTATCAGCTCCGCCATTGCTAACGCCCTGGCAACTCAGCTGGTGGCACCGCGAGCAAGCCGCGTTGGGCTTCGGTCAGCGACGCGATGCCGCTGGCGGCGAGGTCGAGCATGGCGTCGAGGCGGCCACGGTCGAACACCGCGCCTTCGGCGGTGCCTTGCACTTCGATGAAGTTGCCTTCGCCGTCCATGATCACGTTCATGTCGACCTCCGCTGCGGAGTCTTCGACGTAGGGCAGGTCGAGCATTGGGGTTCCGTCGACCACGCCGACCGACACCGCTGCGCACTCACCGAGGAGAGGCAGAGCGTCGAGTTCGCCGGCCTGGACAAGACGGGTGAGCGCATCGTGCAACGCGATGTAGCCACCGGTGATCGAGGCCGTGCGGGTTCCGCCGTCAGCTTGAAGAACGTCGCAGTCGATGATGATCTCGCGCTCGCCCAGGGCTTCCATGTCGACGATGGCGCGTAGCGATCGGCCGATGAGGCGCTGGATTTCCTGGCTGCGTCCGCTGACGCGGCGGCGAATGCGATCGGGGCTCGAGCCCGGCAGCATCGAGTATTCGGCGGTGACCCAACCCTTGCCCGAGTCGCGCATCCAGCGCGGCACGTCATCGGAAACCGAAGCCGTGCAGAGCACCCGCGTGCGGCCGAACGAGACGACTACCGAGCCCGCACAGGTGTCGACGAAATCGCGGTGAAAGCTCACCGGTCGCATCTCGTCGTTTTGGCGTCCATCTACTCGTGTCATCGCTCTCCCGTTTCGTCCTTCGGGCTGCACGTTATCGGCACCCACTGACAAACTCCCCGCAACCCGTGCCTGCAAAACCCGTACCCGCAAAACCAAAGCGCCCGGCCCTGAAAGCTCAGGACCGGGCGCGTCTCCCCTCAAACAGCTCGAGGGTTGGTCAGCTAGCGGGCCCGGCACCAGGAGAGAGTGTCTGGGGCCGGGTTCCGCCAGTTGACAAATTGGTTACGAGAGTCGTGCGGCTTGATCGACCATGTCGGCGAAGCTGTCGAACTCGTCGGTATCAACGTCACGGCTCAGCGCGTTTACCTCGTCGGCGAGATCGATCAGGTCGACCTCGTCGGCGAAGGGGTTGTCACGCAGAATCTCGGCGAAAGTGGCGACGACGGTGGCCTGGCGGAAGTCGACTGGCGTGTCGGTCCAGCGAGGCTCGATGTCACGCAGGTCGATGTCTTCGTCGATCTCGAGCACCTCGCCGGTGTCGGGGTCTTCCCAACGCAGGGCCACGATGCCGATTTCTGCCCGGTCGTCGATGTCGACGTCACGGTCGAGAACGATCTCATAGATCGCCGTCGCTTGGTGTCCTGCGCCCAGCTCACCGGCATCGATGTCGTCGTTGCGGAAGTCGCTGTCGCGAACGCCGCGGTTCTCGTAACCGATGAGGCGATACTCGTCGACGACGCTCTCGTCGAACTCGACCTGAATCTTGGCGTCGATTGCCGAGGTGATCAGCGTGGAGGTCAACTCGTCAGAGAAGAGGCGTTCTGCTTCGTCGATGGTGTCGATGTAGCTGAAGAAGCCGTCGCCCTGATCGGCGAGCTGTTCCATGGTGGTGTCGTTGAAACCGTTGAGGCCATAGCCCAAGGTCACCACGCTGATACCAGCGTCGGCGTCACGGCGAAGGCGGGCAGCGAGTGCGTCAACGTCGGTGATGCCAGCGTTGGCGAGACCGTCAGAGGCGACGATCACACGGTTGACGCCATCATCACGGAATGCCTCACGAGCGAGGTTGTAGCCAGCGTCGAGACCAGCCTGCAGGTTGGTGTTGCCGCCTGCACGCATGCTGTCGATGGCGTCGAGAATGCGGTCTCGTTCACGAACCTCGGTGGGCTCCAAGACGATTCCCGACTGACCCGAGTAGGTCACGATGGCGACGGTGTCGTCACGGTCGAGTTCCTCGACGAGAATTGCGAGTGATTCACGCACCAGACCGAGACGGTCCGGGCGATCCATCGAACCGCTGGTGTCGACTACGAAGGTCAGAGCGACCGGTTGGCGCTCATCAGCATCGATCTCTTCGGCCTGTACGCCGACACGGACGAGGAAGTTGTCCGGGTTGAACGGTGATGGGCCCCCGTCGACGACCACATCGAGGCCATCTCGTGGAGCCTCGTAGTCATAGTTCAAGGCGTTGACGTACTCCTCGACTCGAACCGATTCCCGTGGAGGGAGGCTGCCTTCGTCGAGAAAGCGGCGGCCGATCGTGAAGCTGCCGGTGTCGACGTCGAGTGCGAAGGTCGACTGCGGGTCGCGGCTGGTGGCGATGAACTGACGGATGCCGTAGTCGGTGAAACGAGGGTCAGCGCTTTGCTGTGGCTCAGGTTCTACCTCGTCGGCATCGACGTCGACGGTGCCGAACAGTCCACCACCGTCGGTCGTTTCCTCAGGCAAGATGGCAGGTTCCTCGGCGGAGCCGGCGGTGGTCGATTCGGTTTCACGGGCCTCTTCGCTGGCGTCGCCGCTGAACGTGATTTCGGGACCTCCAGAGTCCTCCATCGCCTCTTCTTCGTCGTCCTCCATCGCCTCTTCTTCGTCGTCCTCCATCGCCTCTTCTTCGTCGTCGCCGCCGTCGACAACGTCTTCGACCACATCGCCCGCAGCGTCGGCGGCGGTCTCACTGACAACGTCGTCGGCGCTACAAGCGCTGGCGATGAGCGCAATCGCAAAGAGGGCGGTCAGTAGCCGGAACCAACGGCTGCCGCCGAGTCGTCGATCGTGTAGGTCTGGGGTATTTGGTGTCGTAGCCATGATGTCTCCTACGAGGCCATCGGCAACCGAGTTCCCGAAATCCAAGAACTTTTCTGTGACGAATCGGTTACGAGCGCACAGATCGTTGAAAAATCAATCGACTGGGGCGTCGAGTTTCGTCAGAGACCGACCGTTAAACCCGGTTCGGCTACCGAGATCGGACCCGCGAACGTGGTCCTCGCGGAGGTTTCTCGCTCGTCGGCGTCATGGCCTGGCGGCACGTGGGTGATCACGAGATGACCAACACCAGCAGCCGTTGCGCGGCTCCCAGCCTGACGGCCGGTGATATGAGGAATGCCCTCATCTTCGAGCTCTTCGGGCAGGGTTGTCTCGTAGACGAAGACGTCGATCTCGCGCTCAAATGCTTCTGGGGACCAGCCCGGGCCGGTGTCGGCGGAGTATCCAATGGACGATCCCTGGCTCTCGGCCAAGATGGCCAAGGTCTCCACAGGATGGTCGGTGAGCGAGAACGAGAAGTCGATATCGCCGACGGAAAACGTTGAATCCGCATCGATGGTCGTCCACGCGAACGCGGTCGAATTGGCGTTTGGCGTCACCACGTCGAGCGCTGCACGCGTGCCTTGCGTCCCATAGACGGGAACACCGAACCGCTCGAGGCCGTATCTGTAGGCGTGATAGAGACTGGGAAGTTCGGTCCAGTGATCGGGGTGTTCGTGAGAAATGATGATCGCATCAAGTTCGGCCAGGTCGATCTGGCGCTGCAGTTCCATGCTCGAACCAGGTCCGGCGTCCAACAACACCGACGTGGTCGCAGTTCGCAACAAATAGGACGAACATGATGATTCGGTGGAGCTGTACGTGCCGGAACACCCGATTACGGTCAGGCGAAACCCGTCTGGCGAGGTCACGGTGTTCCCTCCCCCGACCAATGTCCGACATCGCCCACTTCAGGGCCGAGCAACATCTGGCCTATGCGCTCAAACTCTTCGACATCGCCCGACGACAAGAAGATGGGGTTCATCGCTTCTCCCGTGCGCTTCGTGCCATCACGCTCCAGCATTGCACGAACCTGGAACGCCGTCTCGTCCGCTGACGACACCAGCACGACGTCTCGGCCCAACACACCGCCAATGGTTCGGGCGAGGAACGGATAGTGGGTACATCCCAGTAGCAGCGCGTCGACCTTGGCATCGACGATCGGGGAAAGCAGCCGCTGAGCGAGCACCCGAACTTGTTCGGAGGCCAATTCGCCTCGCTCCACGAACTCGACGAAGCCAGGGCACGCGGCGCACGTGAGCTTGACCGAGGGGTCCTCGTCGCTGACCGCGTTCTGATACGCGCCAGACCCGATCGTGCCGACGGTTCCGATCACGCCAACTCGATTCGTCTCGCTGACCTGCAGCAACGATCGAACACCGGCGTCGATGACTCCTACGATCGGTCGATCGAAACGCTGTTGCAGATCCTCTAGCGCGGCAGCAGACGCGGTGTTACACGCCACCACGATCATCTTCACGTCGTGGGTATCGACGAGCCACTGGCTGATTTCCTCGGCGTAGGCGCGCACGTCTTCGAGGGGCTTGGAGCCATATGGATACCGTGCGGTGTCGCCCACATACACCAGCCGTTCCTGCGGCAACAGGTCGATCAGTGCACGCGCAACTGTCAAACCACCGAAGCCGCTGTCGAACACACCAATTGGCCGAGGATCCATCGTGACCATGCTATTTGATGGCCTCCTCGATGAGGTCTAACCCCACCGCCTGACCATCGGTGTAGATCCACGCGCGAATCTCGGCTTCCTCGCTCGCCAAAGAAACAATGAGGTGTATCAGGTACCCAAAGGGGTCGTATTCTGCCGCGTCACGCCGATCGCGTTTCGAAGGTTCTGGCGGGCTGGTCGGATGAGAATGGTAGACGCCAAGAATTTCGTAGCCGTCGGTCTCGATGCGCTTCTCGGCGTCGATCATCGACTGCCCATCGAGCGCGAACGCTGTCGGCGACATCAGCGCGTTCTCGACCGGGTATAGCCCACTTGCCCGAAGCGGCTCACCGCGATGACCAACCACATATCCGCACACCTCATTCGGCGCGCCCTGCCGGGCTAACTCGACGAGACGCTCCCGCAGATTTTCGCAAAGTTCCATGGAAGGCACAGCTCAAGGTTACGATCGATTCCATGGCATCGAAGAATGCGAATAGGCGAGCCAAGAATGGCAAGCAGAAACCGACGATTCGCGGCATCGAGAAAAAGCTCGTCGCTACGAACCGCCGGGCTCGACGCGACTTCGAAATCATCGACGTCTACGAAGCTGGAATGGTGCTTCGCGGCTCAGAAGTGAAATCGCTTCGAGAAGCACAGGTACAAATGACCGAGGCTTACGGGCGTATCGACGACGGAGAGATGTGGCTACTGGGCCTCAACATTTCTCCCTACGCATCGACGGGCTCGGCCTCCTTTGGCCACATCCAAGATCGGCATCGCAAGCTTTTGCTCAACCGCAGTGAACTCGACAGAATCGATGCCAAGGTCAGCCGTGAACGCTTGGCGCTGGTTCCGCTGTCGATCTATTTCATCGGCGGGAAGGCGAAGGTCGAGATCGGGGTTGGCCGAGGCAAGCGCGAGTTCGATCGTCGTCAAGACATCGCCAAGCGCGACGCCGACCGAGAAGCCCAGCGGGCCATGTCTCGCACCAACTTCAAGCAACACTGACACCAACTATCGCTACACGGGAACCCGACATGATCAACAACACCGATGCCTGGAAGGGCCTAGCAGGAATCGCCGAAGCACAAGCTGGGACCAGCTTGCGAGATCGCTTCGCCGCCGACGAAAACCGAGCCGAAGCCTTGACCTTGGAAGCCGACGGCCTAGTCGTTGACGTGTCCAAGCACCTCATCGACGCCGATGTTGTCGCCGGTCTCGTCGCCCTAGCCGAAGAAGCCGGAGTCCCCGAGCGCATCGAAGCCATGTTCACGGGCGAGCACATCAACTCCACCGAGGACCGCGCTGTGCTTCACACCGCGTTGCGTCTGCCCAAGGGAAGCGAGCTAGTCGTCGACGGCCAGGATGTGGTCGCCGACGTACACGAGGTGCTCGACCACATGGGCCGTTTCTCCACGTCGGTGCGGGATGGCGAATGGAAAGGCCACACCGGCAAAGAGATCACGACCGTGGTTAACATCGGTATCGGTGGTTCAGATCTCGGGCCACTCATGGCATATCGAGCGCTCGAAGCTTCTCGCCACGACCGCATTGAGTGCCGGTTCGTCTCCAACGTCGACGGCTCGCATCTGCATCAGGCGCTTGAAGGCGCAGACCCCGAAACAACTCTGTTCATCGTGGCGTCGAAGACCTTTACCACCCTCGAAACGCTGGCCAATGCCCACAGTGCCCGCTCCTGGTTGCTCGAACACCTCGGTGGCGACGAGTCCGCCATCGCCAAGCATTTCGTTGCGCTCTCAACCAACGCCGAAGGCGTCGCTGCGTTCGGAATCGATACCGAGAACATGTTCGAATTCTGGGATTGGGTCGGCGGCCGCTACAGCATGGATGCCGCTATCGGCCTGTCGATCATGCTCGCGGTCGGCCCGGATTCCTTCGGCGAGATGCTCGCTGGCTTCCACGCGATGGATGTCCACTTCCGCACCGCACCGCTCGCCGAGAACGTCCCTGCGATGCTCGGACTCATCGGGGTCTACTACCGGAACTTCCTCGGCTACCCCACCCACGCCGTGCTGCCCTATTCCCAGCTTCTCGACCGCTTCCCCGCGTATTTGCAGCAGCTCGATATGGAGAGCAACGGCAAGCAGGTGCGTCTCGACGGCGAGAACGTCACGTACGACACCGGAGCGATCGTCTGGGGCGAGCCCGGCACGAACGGCCAGCACGCCTTCTACCAACTGATCCACCAGGGGACCACACCGATCCCTGCCGACTTCATCGGCTTCTACGAGCCCGACTTCCCCGCGATCGATCATCACGATGCGTTAATGGCCAACCTGTTTGCTCAGGCCGAAGCCCTCGCCTTTGGCAAGACCGGCGACGAGGTGCAAGCCGAAGGTGTCGCCGCGGATCTCGTTTCACACAAGAGCTTCCCGGGCAACCGTCCAAGCACCATGATCATGGCTCCCAAGCTGACACCGTTTGTGCTGGGCCAGCTGATCGCAATGTACGAGCACCGCACCTTCACCCAGGGCGTCGTGTGGGGCGTAAACAGCTTCGACCAATGGGGCGTCGAGCTCGGCAAGGTGCTCGCCAAGGCGATCATCCCCGAACTTGAGGACGGCTCAACAGAGCTCGCCCACGACAGCTCAACCAACGCACTGATCGAGCGGTATCGCTCACATCACGGCCGAGGTTAAGGCGCTACTGATCCTCGAAGATCTGTAGGACGCCCGAGTAGGCGCTCACCCAGACATCCGAGCTGGCTTCATCGATGGTGATACCGATCGGCTTGTCGGCGACCGGCAGCTCTTGGACTTCTTCGAAGGTGTCGGTCACGATCTTGGAGAGCGTGTCGGAGTTGTAGTTGACCACGTAGAGCGCCTCGCCGTCAGACGAGATCGCCATGGAACGGGGAGCGTCACCGGTCTGGACCCTTTCGAGTACCTCACCGCTATCGGCGTCGACCTTGACGACCGTGCCTTCACCATTGAGCGTGACGAACAGCGTTGAATCATCCGGGCTCAGCAAGACCGTTCGAGGACCCCAACCGATGTCTTCGAGCCACTCGATCTCCAACGAACCCTGGCTGGCGTCGCTGGCACTCAGATCGTTCAGCGGGATCTTTGCGATGTCGGTGCCGCCCATTTGGGTGACATAGGCGGTGGATGAGTCGCTGCTGATGGCAACGCCTCGCGGGTGACGACCCATGTCGATTCGAGCTACTTCCACACCAAGTTGGGTGTCGATGATGCTGGCGTCGAAGCTGCACCAGTTCGAGACCACGACCCAGCGATCGTCGGGGCTAACGGCCAGGAACTTTGGAACAGCCCCAACTTCGATTACCTGATCGATCTCTAGCGATGCGGTATTGACCCGGTACAGGAAGCTGTTGTCCCAGCCCGTGTCACCACATTGGTCGCTCGGCTGAGGACCAAAGGCCTCGCCGTACATCGCGTAGTTGGAGACGTAGACGAACTCACCATTAGACGTCGGCGCTGACTCGACGGGAGCGCCCTGGGCGATTCCGAGTTCGGGTCGGCCAAAGTCTGCGAAGTCCACTTCATCGTTGATGGTCTTGAGCAGCGAACCCTGATCGTCGTACACGGTGACCGTGTGGCGATACATCATGTTCTGAGCAAAGAAGAGGCCGTTGCCGGTCGACGTCACCGACTTTGGTGCGATGTCGCCAAAGACCGTGTCGACACGCGCCAGTTGCCGGTCGGCCAATGGGATCGTCGTCGTGGTGGTTGTCGTGGTTGTCTCCGGCACGGAAGTCGTAGACGTAGACGCGACCGGAGCCGGGGCCGTCGTCGGTGCGGCGGTTGGAGCAGGGCTACTCGCCGGAGCCGTCTCCACCGCGCCAAGAACTTGAACTGGAGCCTGATCGGCAGCGGTCAACGTCGTTGACGTTTGCCCCTCGAATAGCCACGCCAGAAGACCCATCAGCATAAGCGACCCGAAAAACCCGAGGTACGCGAGTGCCGACAACCGCTGTTCATTGGTCATCCCTTTTTGTGGATCAGGCCCATGTGTGGGCGCAGAACGAGCCACGTTTCGCGCCGGGCGAGGGCCAAGGCGCGCACGTTGCCGAGGGCGTTGGTGCGTTGCAGCCACGCGGCAATACTATTCGCGCTGTCACCCCCACTCGGGTTCACCCCTTTAAGAGATTGGTTGGCTCGCCGCTGAGCGTGACTTGTCACGCCTTTGCGATACCCTGAGCGATCCGGGCCTCGCCCGGTGTTTCTTGACAAGCGAGTTCGACGATTCATCCCGAGATTTGGTGTGTGTGTCGTCGACCTTGCACTTATGGGGCTGATCGGTTTCGACGTTGGAGCCGGAAGTTTCTTCGTGCGACCGGAGTTGCTCAGACTCCTTAAACGGGGCAAACACAGAGACGCCAATCAGGACGATCTCGCTCTCGCCGTTTAACTTTTAGTTAGATAGCAGAGAGTCATCGCGAGCAGAAATGTCACGCGGGGCCGGTCCACTGCAGCCCGGCAACAGAAGCAGTGGAGGACCGTAGGGAAAGACCACTGACGGCGTGAAAGACCGCTGACATCGGAGAAAGATCCGGCAGTGAGAGCAGGCTTGCCTGTTCTATTGGACCCGGCGATGAGGCAGCTGTACAGCCTCGAACACGGGAATGGTCGTAGCGCGGGTTGCAACCCTTCAGCGGACGAGGGTTCGATTCCCTCCAGCTCCACAATTTTCGCCGTCAGGCGAAATCCGGGCGCCTTGGCGCCCTCGATTCGCGCTGCGGTTGCCTGGCGGCCTTTCCGCCCGCACCGGCTTCGCAGCTGCGAGCTACCTCGGCATTCTCGATGCTCGGCGGCTGGCCAGAGGCCGGCACCGCTCGGGATGGCCAAGCCACCCGAGCTACCTCGGCATTCTCGATGCTCGGCGGCTGGCCAGAGGCCGACACCGCTCGCTACGGTTCTGCCATGGCAGATATTGGTGACATTGAACGACTTGCTTCTGGAGACCAGGGACTGGTGACGTTCAGCATTTCTCGAACCGATGGCTCGGTGCATTCCTCGGTGGTGAACGCCGGAATGATGGCGCATCCCGTTAGCGGCGAACGTGTTGTCGCCACCGTGTTGCGCGGCCCTAGCTGGAAGCTTCGACGACTGCGCGAGCATCCTCGTTGCACGATTCTGTTTCGGGTCGGTTGGGAGTGGGCGTCGGTAGATGGCCCAGCCGAACTCATCGGCCCCGAAGACTCGTTCTCCGGCTTCGAACCCGCAGGCGTGCCACAACTACTTCGCGACGTGTTCACCGCTGCAGGCGGCACCCACGACGACTGGGATGAATACGACCGCGCAATGGTCGAGGACGGACGAACCGCAGTCTTTATCCGTCCGAGCCGGATCCAGGGTCGCGGTTAACTGGGTCGGGCCGAAGCGAGTAGCGATAGCGGAGCAGAAGCGGGCTTGTCATCGCCGCGACCATCGTGGACAGCTTGGGATCAAGTTCGGTCGCCCAACCGTCGTCGAGTCGCAGCTCAAGATCGCCCGATTTGAACCGCATGGGATTTCCGGACACCGAATGCACCGGGTGTGTGAGGTGCACCGTGCCGCCAGTGAGAAACGAGAGGTCCGCGTTTGCGAGCGGAGTCATGTCGAGCAGCTCGCGCAAGTGCCGCTCCGGGTCGCGCAAAATGTCTTCGTACCGTTTGGTGATCAACGACGCCCCCATGCGGCTGAGGACTTCGAATCCCAGATTGTCGGTGAGCCAACGAACCGCTGAATAGGCGGGGTGGTAGGTGGGCATGTACGCATCGTCACCGACCTCAGGCCGTTTGACCTTGCGGGTCCAAGAGTTCGCCACGCCTCGGCTGTCTCGGACAACGTGAGCGATGTTGAGCGAAATACCCTCAACATGACGCAACACCGCTGCGGTGGACAGGTTCTTCGAGGAGTCAACCAACACGGTGGCTCCCGTCGCTCGTTGCGCGCCTCGGTAGAGCCTTGAAAGGATCGATGCGTATTCGACGACATCGTCGCGAGCCGAACCTGGCTTCAACAACTCTGGAACTCGGCGCGTCCGGTCGACGCTATGGCGCAGATAGATCACGCGGTCGAGATCAACCTGATCCCAGCCCCCAAAAGCCTCGCGCCCAATTGCTTGCCACGTCTCACAGCGACTGAACTCTTCGCTACAGCCGCATAGCTGGTCATCGACGGGACCGCGTTCCCAAAGATGGTGTGTCTCGCCGAGCGCGTGAACGCCCGGCACCTGATCTAGCAGCCGCTCAACAAGAGTGCTTCCGCTTCGACCTACGCCCCCGATGAACAAAACGGGCACCTGTTCGGTGCTGTCGAGTCCGTCGGAGTTCACAAATATTCACCACCGATAACGGACCAGCCAGGCGATGACCACGAAAGCTGAGCCAGATGGCCCACGATGACGGGTGTACTATGCACTCTCAGTGGCAACGTATGAGGCGGACGAGACAAGCTCTGAGACTAGCAACGGTCAACCGCCGTCGCGTTCCAAGAGTCATGCGTTCTCGCAGGATGTAACGCTCGCTGATGCGATTCGGGCTGATGTCAGTCGAAACCGGACGAATCCTAAAGGCGCCATTGTGGTAGTGCTGTTCCGTCTGGCGCAGCGCGTGGCCCACCAAAAAGAGACGAACCGGGCCGCCTGGATCGCTGGTCTCCCTTACCTGCTCGCATACCGCGTGGTGGTGGAGTGGTTCATGGGTATCGAGATTCCGGCCAAGACCGATATCGGACCGGGTTTGATCGTGCAGCATGGTCAGGCCGCGGTGGTGAGTTGCCATGCTCGTATCGGAGCGAACGCGATGATCCGAAGTGGCGTGGTGATCGGCAACAAGTTGCTGGCGGACGGTTCGGATAGCGGATGTCCTGTACTCGGCGACGACGTCGAAATCGGCGCCAACGCGGTAATCATCGGACCAATCACCATTGGCGACGGGGCCCGCATTGGGGCAGGTGCGGTAGTCACCAAGAACGTGCCGCCAGGCGCTGTCGCTCGTGCTGAGGCGGCCGCAATTATCGACCCAGCGTAAAATATTGCTCATCTCTGCCTGAATACAGGCAACGAAAATCCGGCCCGCAGGCGTTAGGCCAAGACCAGTGACGCTCGGAGCTGCCACACAGCAGCCGCGCCAACCGCCGACCGCCGACCGCTTGAGCATCTTCCGCCGGTTGAGTGAGGGCTCCACGTCGGCCTTTCGACCGACGTGGAGCCTCTCTTAGCTCACCGAAGTGAGCACCCAGATTTGGTTATTGCTAGTTGCTGTCGTGTGATGCCTCGATGCGGTAGAAGGTGATGATGTCACCATCGTCGTCATCGCCGGTGTTGTTTTGGGTGTAGGCGCCGACCTTGAAGTAGTTCCACTCACCTTGAACGTCATATCCGAGGTCGTACTCGAACATGTCGATCGTCGTCGATGCAATGATCGGGCCGTTCTGATCGCCACGACGAATGCGGACGATGATGTCCTCGTTGTCGTTCTCGATCTCATAGGACCACAACTCGTCGAGCGCAATACCGTTCGACACGTTGTTGCACTGCGAATCGCCAATGAGGTTGAAGCGGATGTCGTCGCCACCACGAACCTCAGCAGCTGCGTAGACGCAACCGTGGCTGTCGCCTGGGTTCTTGCGGTAATAGAGCTTCAACGGCTCGTCATCTTCAGCGTGAATCTGACCAACGATGGTGCGACCTGGATGGTCGCCGTCGCCGGTGGTGGTGACCTTGTTGATCCGAAGACTTGCTTCGAGCAGGCCGTTTCGGCCGCCGTAATCACCGCCGCTTGGCTGATAGCCCAACGCCCAGTTGTTCTGGTTGGCACCTCGAGTTGAGATATCGGTGTCGCCAGCTCGCAGCATTTCGCGAAGCTCGGATCGAACGAACGATGTTCCACTAGAGGTCCGTCCTCCATCGAGACGGGTGACGAAACGAAGGCCACCGTCGGGTGCGGTGAAGAA
>CAZTDG010000081.1:0-12630 GCA_964612655.1 uncultured Acidimicrobiales bacterium
CGCCGCAGTGCCAGTTGAGCCAGTGGGCGCACGATTTGGTTTCCCAGCTGGCCCAGCCCTTGCGCCGGTCATAGGCCGCGATCCACAGCAGCCATTGGGCGGTTGCGGCGGCGATGCGCGACGCGAATCCGGTGATTTCGGCTTCGAGTCGTTCGAGCGGTATCTCGTCGAGAAGAGCGGTGTCGGTAGTGAGCGTTTGTTCGGTCATGGTGTCCCCCAGAAAGTATTGATTTCACAGCCAAAACTAGTGATGGGGTATGACAACGAACCGGGCCGAGAACCAAGCAAAAACGGTCCCGCGGGACCGCATCGCCGCCACACAGCTGGTGGATGTGAGCAGCGGAGTGTCTGCGAGCTAACCTCGCGTCCGTGACGACGCTTGATGATTTTGGTGGTTGGCCGGCGACGCTTGGGGCGCTGACCTCGGGCGACGACATAACCGGCGAACACGCAGAAGCGGTGCTCGACAGCATCTTGGAAGGTGGCTCGACCGACGCACAGATCGCGGGCTACATCACCGCGCTGCGCCAGAAGGGTGAAACCGTGGCGGAGCTCAGTGGCATGGTGCGGTCGATGCGCAAGGTGGCCACGCCGTTGAACGTTGCGCCCGAGGCCATCGATATCGTCGGCATGGGCGGTTCGCCGAGCCGACGCAAGGCCGCCCTGAACGTGTCGACGATGTCGAGCTTCGTCGCCGCAGGCGCAGGAGCCGTGGTGTGCAAGCACGGCAACAGGAAAGCATCGTCCACGTCGGGCAGCTTCGACCTGCTCGAAGCGCTCGGAGTCAACTTCGATGTGCCGCCCGAAAGGCTCGAAGAAGTTGTCGCTGAAACCGGGATCGGGTTTGCGTTTGCCCGCACCTATCACCCGTCGATGCGCCACGTCGGTCCGGTGCGAACGCAACTCGGCATCCCCACCGTCTTCAACGCGCTCGGTCCGCTCGCCAACCCCGCTCGTGTCACCCGCCAGGTCGTTGGAGTTGCCGATGCCGCTCTGGGCGAAAAGATGGCTCAGGTGCTTGCTGCGACTGGATCGGTCCATGCATGGGTGGTTACCGGCGACGGGCACCTCGACGAGATTGCGCCCGGACCAACGGTTATTCACGAGCTCAAGGATGGAGCGATTCAAACCTTCAGGTTCGACTCGGGAGAGCACGGCATCGACGTCCCGGATCCCGATGCCCTCGACGGAGGGGACGCGGCAGCCAACGCGGCGATCGCGCATCGGCTGTTCGCCGGCGAGACCGGCCCGGTGCGAGACATCGTGTCGCTTAACGCAGCCGCGGGCCTCGTCGTCGCTGGAATCGCCGATGACATGGCCGACGGTCTGGCCCGAGCGGGCGAAGCGCTCGACTCGGGTGCAGCTGCGGCTCGACTTGATGCCCTTGTCGCTGCATCAAACGCGTAAGCGCCATGCCATCCGTACTCTTCGACCCCATGCTGCGGCTCGCGCTCAATGTCGCGAAGAAAGGACAGCGCGCCAAGCCGCCGATTCCGGCACCTACGAAGGTCGCTCCGATCCTGAAGTTCAAGAAGATTTCAACGAAGGCCAAAGAAGCCCTCTACGAGACCCTCGATGACGACGAAGCTTTCCGAGCCCGCGTGGCCGAATCCGCCACCGAAGCCAAGGTCGGGCGAATCGGGATGATGTTTCTTGAACGTCCCGACGGTTGGCAGAACTTCGTCGACACGATGGTCGAAGCGGCCGAGGAGCCTATTGTCGAGTCGACCAGCCAGATCGCCCGCCT
Organism: uncultured Acidimicrobiales bacterium; assembly: GCA_964612655.1. Lineage (GTDB taxonomy): Bacteria > Actinomycetota > Acidimicrobiia > Acidimicrobiales > SHLQ01 > SHLQ01. Next base: position 1,748 of record CAZTDG010000081.1, read on the forward strand.
AGAGGACGCCGTCACGACGGCCGAGGGTTCCCGAGACGCGGCACGATCCGACCTCGCCGAGGCCGACGAGCGGCTGCGAGCCCGAGACGAGGAGATCGAGCGATTGCGAGGCGAGCTCGAAACGGCCCAGAGCGAACTCGCCAAGTTGCGCAAGACCAACGACGAACTTTCCGCTCAACGTCAGCGCGCTGTCGGCGAACTCAAGCACACCGAAGAGGTGATGGTTCGCCACGTCACCGAACGCAAACGCCTCGAAACGCTTGTGGCAACCATGACCGCAGCCCAGCTCTCGACCAACCAGGTCGGTGGAGCGGTCACCAACGACGAAGTGCGCTCGTCGATAGACGCCATGGAGACAACGCTCGGCGAGCTCCGCGAGCAGATGGACTCGCTGCGCGGTTCGGCAACTCCTGAGGCCGTACCCGTGGAGCGGCGAGTCCCGCTTCCGGTACCGCACGGACTCTTCGACACCTCCGTCGAGTATGCGGAGTACCTCTTCGAGATCCCCGGGATGACCGTGCTGATCGACGGCTACAACGTCACCAAAGAAGCAGACCCGAACAAGGATCTCGATCTGCAACGTGAGTGGCTGCTCAACGGCCTCGCAGCGCTCGCTGCACGCGGTGATGTGGCCTTTGAAGTGGTGTTCGACGGAGCCGATGTTGCCGTTCCCAACGCCGCAGGTCGCAACGGCGTCCGCTGTCGATTCACCACCGCTGGCATCGAGGCCGACGACGAGATCATCGCAATGGTGGCGGCGATGGATCGCACGAAACCCGTGACCGTGGTGAGCAGCGACAAGCGAGTGCGGACCGGGGCAACTTTGGGAGGAGCGAACGTCTTGCACAGTCGCCAACTCATAGACTTGCTCTAGATGAACAAGCACTGGCGTAAAGCCCTCTTCGTTGTACTTCTCGGACTGGCATTGGCGGCATGTGGAGGCGACGACGACTTGGCGAGCGATGCGGCCGTCGACGAGTCGACCACCACCGAAGCACCGGCCACCACGACGACGACCACCACCGCAGCTCCAACTACGACAGCTGCGGCTACGACCGAGGCCCCTGAGTCCACGGATTCGCCATCGGCGAGCGTTGGCGTCTCGGCGTTTGGCACGGCGATCCTCAACCCAGAAAACATCGAGGGGCTGAGCGAAGCGGAGGCCGCGTGCGTACGTGACGGTGTCGGCGACGTAGACAGCGCCGCTGGCTTCGACGCGTTAGCGCCCGAGGACCAAGTGCGAACCATCGAAGCGGGCATCGACTGTGCCAGCTCTGCGCTGCGACCGGTGTTCCTCCAGAGCTTCACAAGCGCTGGCGGCACCGACGGAAACCTCTTCGATTCGATTGGCGCCGAGGCCGGGGAGTGCTTCTTTGATGGCATCGCCGTCGACGACGCCGACCAAGCCAACAGGATCTCGGCACTCGTCTATGCCAATGCCGAACAGCCTGCACCCGAGGCGGCCATCGACCCAGGAGCCAACCTCCTCGCCGACTGTGCCGACTTCACCGTCATCTTCAGTGCCATTGCCGGCAACGACCCGACCCTGCTTTCAGGCATCGACCAGAGCTGCGTAGACGAGACGTTCGATCGTGAAGCGTCGGTCGACCTTTACAGCACGTTGCTTACACAACCCGGAGCTCTCGACGGGGCCGAAGTTCCCGAGTCGTTGACCGGGCTGTTCGCCTGTTTCGACATCGGTGAGATCCTCGCCCAACAGTTCGGCGGCGCCGAGGTGATCTCCGACGACGAGATCTCCTGTCTCAACGAAGTGTTCCAATCTCCCGAAGTCATCGCCGGGCTTGTCGGAGGCGGCGGAGCTGGCCAGCTTCCGCCGGAGGCGCTCACCGGTTTGATCAGCTGCCTCGACCCAGAAACACTCGGTGGGTTGATCGGCAACTGAGCCTCCGAAGTTGGCTGTCACACCGCATCTCTAGTGTTTGGGTTATGGCTACCGACTCGATCACCATCGACTGCGACACCTGCATTATGAAAGACACCGACGCCTGCGGCGATTGCGTCGTCACGTACTTGTGCGAGCGAGAGCCCGAGGTCGCCGTCGTCATCGACTTGGCAGACTTTCGGGCCATGAAGGCGCTCGCAGACGCTGGGTTGGTGCCCGAGCTTCGCCACACCACATCCACCTAGCCAGACTCCCAATACAGCACGAGCGAATACACTGCCGGGGTGGACTCGGCGCTGCTGAAATCCGAGCTGGCCGAGATCGCGGATCAGCATTCGATCGATCGGATCGGGTTTTGTACCGCTGCGGTGTTCGAAGACGTTCGGGAGGCCTTGCACACCCGCAAAGCCGCGGGTCTGAGCGCCGACATGAACTTCACGTACCGCAACCCCGACCGGGCCACCGATCCTGCCCGAGCGCTGGAGGGTGCGAAATCGCTGGTGGTTGGGGCCCGTTCGTACCGTCGCCGATCACCCGAGGTCGATCACCAAGGCCCGACCGCCGAGGTAGCCGAGTACGTGTGGGAAGAGCACTACGCAGCGCTCCGCTCCGGTCTCGATGCCATCGGCGAACGCCTGCGTGCAGACGGCTGGAAGACTCGCACGCTCATCGACGACAACGCTCTCGTCGACCGAGCCGCCGCACATCGTGCTGGAATCGGCTGGTGGGGCAAGAGCGCCAACATCCTCGTGCCCGAAATCGGCAGCAAGGTCGTGATCGGCTCAGTAGTAACCGATGCTCCGCTCGCCACAGTCGACAGCCCTCTGGCCGATCAGTGCGGAACGTGTCGCCGCTGCATCGATGCGTGTCCGACGGGCGCCATCGTTGCCGACGGCGTGATCGACGCCAACCGCTGCCTGGCCTGGCTCGTCCAAGCCACCGGCGACTTTCCCCTCGAGTATCGCTCCGCCCTCGGCGGCCGAATCTATGGCTGCGACGAGTGTCAGGCCACATGCCCACCAAACCTGCTCGCCGACCGCCGCGAACAGCCGCCGGTCTCTGCCGGCGAAACCCAAGTGGCCGTCGTCGAACTGCTCACCCTTGACGACGACGCTCTCATGGAGCGGTTTGGGGCCTGGTACATCCCTAAGCGCGATCCCCGATATCTGCGACGAAACGCATTGGTGGTTCTGGGCAACGTCGGCGATGCTGGCTCCCCAGAGGTCCGTGACCTCGTGAACACCTATCTGGAATCCGACGACGAGCTCCTCGTCGAACACGCCGCTTGGGCAGCACAAGAGTTGGGGATCTGATGCCCGGACGCCACCTGCTCGTCACCAACGACTTTCCTCCGAAGCTCGGCGGCATCCAGCAGTACCTGTGGGAACTGTGGCGACGCCTCGACCCCGAGCGCTTCGAGGTCCACACCACCCCCTACGCGGGAGACGCCGCCTTTGATGCGGAGCAGGCCTACCGAGTCGTGCGCAGCGCCGAACCGGTGCTGTTGCCCTACCCATGGCTCGCCAAGCGCCTCGACACCGCGGCAGCCGCGTTCGAGGCCGATCTGACCGTGATCGACCCAGCGGTGCCGCTCGGCATCATCGGGCCGTTTCTCGAACGCCCCTACGCGGTCGTGCTCCACGGTGCTGAAGTAACAATCCCCGGACGGATTCCCGGCAGCCGCCAAGCCCTGGCACGAGTCCTGGACAACGCCGTGGGTGTGATCTCAGCGGGGGAGTACGCCCTCGCCGAAGCGGAGCGGGCGGTCGGTCGAGAACTCCGCAACGTCGTGATCCCGCCTGGCGTCGATGTCGAGCGCTACCGACCACTTCCCGATGCCGCAAAAGCGGACGCCCGAAAGGCGTTCGGCATCGCCCCGGACGCCCCCTTCATCTTCAGCCTCTCCCGGCTGGTGCCACGCAAGGGGATGGACACGCTCATCGCCTCCGCGTCGCGCCTCCAAAAGCAGTTCCCCGATCTAGTGGTCTGCATCGCCGGTGACGGCCGAGACCGAGCCCGCCTTCAGCGTCGCATCGATGCGACCGGCGCCCCCGTGCGGCTGCTCGGGCGGATCAGCGACGACGACAAGGCAGCCCTGCTCAGCGCGGCCGACCTGTTCGCCATGTTGTGTCGCAACCGATGGGGCGGGCTAGAGCAAGAAGGGTTTGGCATCGTCTTTGTGGAGGCCGCCGCCGCAGGCACGCCCCAAGTCGCCGGTGATTCAGGCGGTGCAAGCGAAGCGGTTGCCCACGGTGAGACCGGCTCGGTGGTCTCCCACGACGCCTTGGTCGCCGAGGTCACCTCCACCATCGCTGGCCTGCTCGTCGATAGCCAACGATTGACCGAGATGGGCATGGCCTCACGACATCGGGCCACCACCGAATTCTCCTACGATGTCCTGGCCATGCAGCTCCAATCCACACTCGATGAATGGGCGACCTCGTGACCGCGAGCAACGTCGACAAATCCGGTGATGGGGAAGTGTTGCTCCGCGTCGACATCATCGCCACAGCGATCCTCAGCGTGCTCAGCGCGTTGACCTTCCTGCTGGCGGACAGCCTCGACCTGATCTACGCAGTCGTCAGCGCCATCTTGTTCTTCGGCGGCGCTGCGCTCATGGCGCTCGGTCTGTGGAACGGCATTCAACGATCACGGGCCGAGGATGTAACGCTCGTGGGCCTGGCCGCAATCTCGAAGAGCCATGTTCCCGCACGGGTTCGCAACATCTTGTGGGCCATGATCGTCATCCAAATCGCGGTCACCGTCTTGTTTGCCTCCCTGCGTCCTTTCACCCAGCAAGCGTTCGGGATTTTGGCCCCAACGTTCAGCCTGGGAGTGGCGATTCTGTGGAGTTCGAGATTTGGCTCATTCCATAGGCGCGATTGAACCGCTTTTCGGCGCGTTTGGGGTACTGTGCGAGTTGCGGGAGATAATGGGAGTGGACATGTCCGATCACGCTGCAGAACGAACCGAAATCGAGGCCAGTCCTGAGGCGTGTTTTGCGGTAGCAACTGACTTCGAGAAGTACCCCGAATGGGCCACTGACGTCAAAGAGGTTTCGGTTATTGCCAGCGATGACGACGGGCGCGGCGGCGACGTTTCGTTCCGTGTTGCAGCCATGGGCCGATCCACCTCCTACACCCTGCGATATAGCTACGGTTCGAACCCGTTGCGCATGTCGTGGCGCCTCATCGAAGGCGATGTCATGGAGCGCATCGACGGCGAATACGAATTCGTGCCCGTCGACGACGGATCACGCTGCGAAGTTCTGTACTACGTCTCGATCGACATGCTCGTGCCGCTTCCAGGGTTTGTGAAGCGCCGGGCCGAGGCCAAGATTCTCCACGCTGCGCTCGACGACTTGAAGAATCGCGTCGAGTCGGTAGAGGTGTGAGCCTCGACCAACAACGAGTCGAAGAGGTCCGCGAACGTCTTCGCGCGGCCGATCAAAGCCCCTTTCGCCACGATCCCGCTATCCGGGTCGTCGAACTCGATTCGCCTCGTGACGACGACGCCGCACTGGAATTGCATCCACGTGTCGCGGTGCTCGCGCATCTGAGCGACGGAGCACAACAAGCACTCGCCGCCACCGTCGATGCCATCCGTCTCCGCAACCCGAACGTGGGCCTGACCGGCCGCGTCGAGACCCACGGCCGACGTCGGCCTTTCACGATGCTCAACCGGCTCAAGCAACAACCCGGCCGAGGAATCGACACCTCGAACGCCTTCATCAGCGCACCGGAAGCAACCTTGTACGTCGAGGTCGCCAAGAGCGCCGAACGAGCCATCTTGGTTTCCGCGGCTGAGCTCCGAGGCGCCGACGAACGCGCTGGCGAACTCGACCAGCAGCGAGATGAACTTGCGTCCTCGCTCGAGTCGGCATCGACAGCACTGGTTCACGCCGACGAACGCGCCGCGATGATCGCCACCATCGACGATGTTCTGTTGCCCGTCGAGACCGTCGAAAGTCTGCAGGCGGGCATCGACGCCGTGTATGCCGACAAGCAACGCGTCCAGCTGCAAGCCACACTCGAACAAGCCGAAGCGGTCAAGGCACGGGTTCTCCCGGGCGATGGCGTGCAGGCGGCACTGCTCGCAGATCTTGCCATCGCCGAAGCCGACGGAACATTGGCTGCCTACGACGTCATGCCGGGCGGCCCGTCGGCCCTCCTGCATGAACAACTCCTCGGCCTCGGGCTCGATGGGTCTCCGGACCAGGCTCCCAAGGTCGCCGCTCGTGTCATCGCCGAGTCCATCGAGCTTCGCGACATGCGCTACGCCCTCAACCGAGAACTCGGGGAGAGCGTGGAGCCTGAAGCGATCGACGACGAAGACTCGCTACTCGACCTGCGACGAACCGTCGACGAACAACGCATGCGAATCCAGCGCCGACTTCGCGCCCAACAACAGCTCTTGGCCATCGCGCAAGCTGCGATCGCCGAACTGAGCGGGCACGGCGACCCAGCCCGTTCCGCTGGAGACCTGTCACCAGTACTCATCGAAGAACCTTTGGCGGATCTCCCGACAGAACTCAATGGAGCGGTGTTGTCGATGCTGCTGCGCCACAGCGCCCATCGACAGGTCATCTGCATCTCCGATCAGCGCCTGCTCAAGAACTGGACCGATTCGGTAACCGAGCGTGCGGGCTGGACCGAAGCACACGGCTGGTTTTTGCGCCAGGACTGACTTGCGCGAACCTACATTCAATGCTGATTATCGGATTTGATGTTGGAGGCACCAACGTACGGGGCGTAGCGCTACGCCCAGGCGAGTCTGAACCCCTCGCCATCCGACGGTCCCGAACCCGTCCTGACGGTGACGTGCTCGTCGAGACCATCGTCGACGTGACGAACCAGCTCGTGGCCGATGTCGGTGAACCTGTCGACGCCATTGGCCTGGGCATGGCGGCGCTCATGGACTCATCGGGCGTCTTTCGCTACGCCCCAAATATCCCCGGCGTTGTCAACTATCCACTCGTCGACAACGTCAAAGCACAGCTCGACGTGCCGGTCATTGCAGAAAATGACGCCACCACCGCCACCTGGGCCGAAGCGCAGCTGGGTGCGGGTCGAGGCTACGACGACATGGCGTTCGTCGCGTTGGGTACCGGTATCGGTACCGGCTTTGTGCTCGGTGGAAAGCTCCACCGCGGCGCGCATGGGTATGCCGGTGAAGCGGGCCACATGACGATTCAACGAGATGGCCCGGAACACATCACGGGAGCACACGGCCCCTGGGAGTACTTCGCTTCGGGGAACGGTCTCGGGATCCTGGCCCGCCGCTGGGCTGCCGAGGGTCGCCTAGACGCAGCCGTCGAACTGGCAGGATCGGTGGCCGACGTTCGAGGCGAACATGTCCAACAACTCCTCGATGCCGGTGAGCCGGGGATCGAGGCCTTGATCCGTCGCTTCTCCCACGATGTCGCTGTTGGGATGGCCGATCTCGTATACGTGCTCGATCCCGAGGTCTTCGTCCTCGGCGGCGGGCTGGTCGACCTGGGCGAAACGCTTCGTGACAACGTCGAGAAGAGCCTCGCCGAGCGGATCCTCGGTGCCCAATACCGACCAGCAGTCCCGGTCGTGCTCGCCGAACTCGGCTCCTACGCCGGAGCCATCGGCGCGGCGTTGCTCGCCCAGGATGTTCTATGACACCCAGTGGCGGCTGCGGTTGAGGGCCTCTAGCCAGCGCTCGTGTAGCGCGTCGGCTGCAACTGCGGAGTCTGGGGCAGGTTCGACGGTGAGGTCGGCGCGCCAGGCGGCGGTTACCTCGTCGGTGCTGGACCACACCCCCTCGGCGAGCCCTGCCAGGTAGGCCGCGCCCAGCGCTGTCGTCTCGCTGATTGCGGACCGGTAGACGGGAACCTTGATCTGGTCGGCCTGAATCTGCAACAGCAGCTGCATGACCGAAGCACCGCCATCCACCTTCAAGCTTTCGACCCGAACCCCTCCGGCGCTCGCCATTGCGTCGATCACGTCGCGGCTCTGTAGAGCCATCGATTCGACCGTCGCTCGTGCGATGTGGGCTCTGGTAGTGCCGCGGGTGAGCCCGACGATGGTTCCTCTGGCATGAGGGTCCCACCACGGGCTTCCGAGGCCAGCGAAGGCGGGAACGACGAACACGTCGTCGGTGCTATCGACCGAGGCGGCGAGCGGGCCAATTTCTGCGGCCTCATCGATAATTTGCAGCCCGTCACGAAGCCATTGAATCGCCGCCCCCGTCACAAACACCGCACCTTCAAGTGCATACGTGGTCGATCCGTCCGCCAGGGTCCAGCCAACCGTTGTTAGCAGCCCGTCAACGGGGTCGGGCAGGCTCGATCCGACATTCATCAAGATAAATGAACCCGTCCCGTAGGTGTTCTTGGCTGCACCCGGTTCGAAGCAGGCTTGGCCGAACAGCGCTGCTTGTTGATCGCCGGCAACTCCCGAGATGGGAATCCCGGCGGGAACCGGCAGCTCGCTGGCGGTAACGCCGAAACGGCCGGAGGACGGTCGAACCTCGGGCAACACCGACGCGGGGATCCCGAAGATGTCGAGCATTTCCTCTGACCACTGCATTGAGCCGATGTCGAACAGGAGCGTGCGGCTCGCATTGGTGGTGTCGGTGAGGTGTGCTTCACCGCCGGTCAGCTTCCACATCAACCAACTGTCCACTGTTCCAAAGGCGGTGTTTTCGTCGACAGAAATGTGTGCGCCTCGGATCAGCCATTCGAGTTTGCTGGCGGAGAAGTACGGGTCGAGGACCAGACCCGTCGTGGAGCGAACTCGGTCCAGGTGGCCTTGCTCGACGAGTTCGTTGCAACGATCAGCGGTGCGACGGTCTTGCCATACCAACGCCCGGTGCAGGGGTTGGCCTGTGCTCCGGTCCCACACAACTACGGTTTCTCGTTGATCGGTGATGCCAATCGTGGCGATTGGTTCCTCGATGGAACCAGCCACCTCGGCCAGGGTGGTTTGCACCGCGTCCCAGATCTCCAGCGCGTCGTGCTCAACCCACCCAGGCTGAGGGAAGTACTGCGGAAACTCCCGATACGACGAGGCAATAATCGTCCCTGCATCACTGAAGGCGATCGAGCGAACCCCGGTAGTACCTGCATCGATAGCGACCACGACTGCCATGGCAGCACAATAAGTGTGAAAGCACTGCTGTGCCATATGTGTTTGCGATTTGTGATGGTCCGTAATCACAGCTCCTTAGACTCGGAGTTGTGAAAATCGCAGTGCTGACCGGCGGCGGAGATGCTCCTGGCCTCAACGCCGTAATTCGAGGCGTCGTACGCCAAGCCACAACCGATGGCCATGAGGTCATCGGCTTTCGTGATGGCTGGCGTGGTGTCATGGAGAACGATTGGATGGCTCTCGACGTCGAATCGTGCAAGGGCCTATTGACCCGTGGTGGCACCGTGCTCGGAACTACCCGCATCAACCCGTTCATGCAAGACGACGGTCGGGACCTCTGCCGCAAGACGTTCGACGTTGAAGGCGTTGACGCGCTGATCGCGATCGGTGGCGAGGGCACGCTGTCGTGCGCCAACGAGATGCACAAGCTGGGCTTTCCCGTGCTCGGCGTTCCCAAGACGATCGACAACGACATCGGCCTGACCGAGTTCACCTTCGGGTTTGCAACCGCGGTCGACATCGCCACCGAGGCCATCGGCCGTTTGCACACCACCGCAGAGAGCCACGACCGCGTCATGGTCGTCGAGGTAATGGGCCGCCACGTCGGCCATATCGCTACCTGGGCTGGCCTCGCCGGTGGAGCCACCGTCACCCTGATTCCGGAGAAGCCTTTCAACATCGACGAGGTCTGCGAATCGATCCGACGGCGTCACGAGAGCGGCAAGTACGCCTCGATCATTGTCGTTGCTGAGGGCGCTAAGCCACAACCAAATTCGCTGGACGTTCCCGAGGACACCTTCGATGAGTTCGGGCACGTAAAGCTTGGCGGTATCGGTGAACTCGTCGCCGGTGCGATTGCCAAGAAGACCGGCTTTGAGACCCGCACCACCGTCTTGGGCTACGTACAGCGTGGCGGCGAGCCGTCCGCGTTCGATCGTGTGCTCGCAACGTGGTTCGGTGTCGAGGCGGCCAAGGCCTGCGACGATGGCGACTTCGGTGCCATGATCGCCTACCAATCAGGCACCATGAATCGCGTTCGCATCGCCGACGCGGTCGCCCATCTAAAGTACGTGAACGAGGACCTCTACGAGGTCGCGTCAACCTTCTTTGCATGGGGTAGATAGCTCAGCGTAGGTAGTTCAGCGTAGGTAGCTCAGCGTCGTTGATTCCGCGTCGTTAGTTCGTGAATCCAGCTGGCCGTAGCGAGCTGTAGTCCTCTCGGGAGACTGGACGCGTGACGTCACCTTCGTCGGTGTCGGTCGAAACCGAAACATCTTCGTCTGCACCGTCGGCGTTTCTGGCCAAGAAACGTACGGATTCGATCCCTTCCATCTCGGTCAGGGTGAAGACCATTTGGGCGAAGGCCACCGATCGGTTTTCGCCCTCGGTATCGGGAGGTTCGGAGAGCACGACTGTCAGCTGGCCTTCGACGGCGCGGTCGAGGCCGAGGACGGTGATTGGTTCATCGCCGGCTGGCACGATCACCGAAATGAGGTTGCCGTCGATCTGCTCTTCGTTCGTCGGACCGATCAGGAGCTGTTCGAGAACCAAGAACTCCAGCTCGGCGCCGGATTCGACCACCGGAACCTGGCGAATCACCGGACGCAACGTAGGCACACCGTCGCCGGGGTCGACCAGGAAGATCGTGACCTCTTCGGTCAGCTGAGCGGGGAGGGTAGTGGTGGTCGAGGAGCCGGGCCGGAGGGCGTCGGGTAGTTGATCGTTGCTAATGACCTCGGGCTGATTATCGACCGGGATGCCACAGGCCGATGCGGTGAGGGCGACCACGGCCAAGGTGATGAGTAGCTTGCGAATGGTCATTGGTAGTTCTCGTCCTCGGACTCGGGGAGCAGCGGCAGCTC
>CAZTDG010000082.1:0-2902 GCA_964612655.1 uncultured Acidimicrobiales bacterium
CCCCACCCCGTAGGTAGAGCGCAACTTCTCTACCTCGCGATAGTCGAGGAGGTGTTCGATGATCGGATGTTCACCACGAAGCTTCTCGAGCGACGCGGCGTCGGTGCTGTAACCGGTCTTTGTCTTCTTCTGCGGCGTGAGCTCGAGGCGCTCAAAGAGAATCTCGCGCAACTGCTTGGTGGAGTTCACGTTGAACTCCTCGCCTGCGTCTTTGTGGATCAGCCCACGAAGTCGTTCAACTTCGGAAGTGAGGTGGTCTCGCAGGCGGGTCAGCTCCGCAACGTCTACACCCACGCCGACCGCTTCCATGCGGGCGAGTACTTCGATGAGGGGGACTTCGATGGTGTCGTTGAGGGTGCTGAGCCCCTGTGCGTCCATCGCTGCTCGCAGAGGAGCGATCAGGGCGTGGACGGCGAGCGCGTTTCGGGCGGCCAACAACGAGATGTCGGTTTGGGGTTCGTCGTCTAGCGAGCCGAAATCCAGTTGACCGCTCTCGGCCACGCTTGCCTCAGGAAGCTCGAATGCGGTGTAGCGCTCCAACACGTCGCTGAGCACGTACTCAGAATCGGCGGGATCGAGAAGGTAGGCGGCGATTGCGGTGTCGAGAGTCAGATCCGGAATGGCCTGATGGGTTTCCTGCCAACCTCGCAGGAAGGGCTTGGCGTCGTGCAATGCAACACCCTGCTCGCTTCCTAGAGCATTGATGGCGTCGACGAGCTGAGTGTCGTCGAGGAAATCGCCTTTGATCCACAGCACCTCGGCGACCTCGCCATCGATAACGACGGCCATTCCAGCGTCTGGGTCTTCGCCGAATCCGAGTGCGACCGTCGTTCCTGTCAGCGGCGCCAAGGCCGCAGCCGCCGACGCTGCATCGGTAGCCACGCTGACTTCAGCCTCCAGCACCTCACGTGCCGAGCTGACCACACCGCCGCCACCGATCACCTCGGTGAGACGTTCGTGCAGCGTCCGAAATTCAAGGAAGTCGAAAAGGCGCTTGATCTCCTCATGGTCGGGTTCACCGGGTTGCAGGTCTGCAAGTTCGACATCGATCGCCATGTCGCGAACGAGCGGCATCAGTTCCAGGTTCAACCTGACCTGCTCCTCATTCTCCGCGAGGTTCTGCTTGAGTTTCGGCGTCTGATCTTCGACCGCTTCGTAGATCCCGTCGATACCGCCGTACTTATTGATCAGCTTGGCGGCGGTCTTCTCCCCGACTCCGGGAACCCCGGGCAGATTGTCGGACTTGTCGCCTCGCAACGCTGCGTACTGCACGTAATCGGCGGGCTTCACGCCGGTGCGTTCCTCGATCCCGGCCTCGTCGTAAAGGGCGTAGTCCGACACACCACGTTTGTTGTAGAGGACCTTGATGTGCGGATCTTCGACGAGCTGATAGGCGTCCCGGTCGCCGGTCACGACGATGACGTCGCGGCCATCGTTCTTGGCCCGCTCTGCAAGGGTGGCCAAAATGTCGTCAGCCTCGAAGCCCTCCGACTCGATCACCGGAAAGTTCAACGCGTCTACGACCTCGCGGACCAGCCCCATTTGCTGACGCAAAATATCGGGGGCGGCCTCTCGGCCTGCCTTGTACTCAGGGTTTCGTTCGTGACGAAACGTCGGCTTCGGCAAATCGAACGCGATGGCGACGCCCTCGGGCTCGTGGTCGCGCATCAAGTTGATGAGCATGGACGTGAACCCGAAGACCGCGTTGGTCACCTGACCAGAGGCGGTTGCCATGTCGGTGGGCAGCGCGAAAAAAGCTCGATAGGTGAGCGAGTTTCCGTCGATGAGCAGTAGAGGTTTAGCCACGGCCCGACCCTATCGCCGACAACGGGGCTGGGACCAACGAGTTCTACGGCGTCAGTTCGCCTTCGAGAACCGCTTCGGCGATCGAGCGCATGGAGTCCCGGGTGCCCATAGCCGTCTGCTGCAGAAACCGGAAGGCATCTTGTTCGCCCATGTCGTGTTCGTCCATCAACTTGCCCTTGGCACGATCGACGATTTTGCGGACCTCGAGTTGCTCTTCGAGCGACAGCTTCTCTTCGGACAGTTCGAGAAGTTCTCGGTGGCGCGCAAGGGCCATCTCGATAGCGGGGATGAGATCCGAGCGTTGCCAGGGCTTAACGAGATAGGCCAAGGCACCGGCAGTGGCAGCGCGTTCGACGAGTTCGCGTTGGCCGAAAGCGGTGAGTATCAAGACCGCGGCGGAGCGTTGGGCGACGATCTCTCGTGCTACTTCGATGCCGTCTAGGCCTGGCATTCGCACATCGAGAATGGCGAGATCGGGGTTGAGTTCTTCGACGAGACGAAGCGCGTCATCACCGCGTCCGGTTTCGCCCACGACCTCATAACCCGCCTCGACGAGTGTTTCCACCAGGTCGAGTCGGATGATGGCCTCATCTTCGGCAACCAGGATTCGTGGCGCGCTCATGAGCCCAACATTTCGTCGAGGAGATCGTCTTGGCGCGTTTCGAGTTCGGTCATTCGTGTTTGGAGTTCTCCGTGATGGCGACGCATCGCATCGGCGTGACGAGCCGCTTCGTGCATCTCTTGTTCGGAAACAGGCGTCTCTGACACCATGGACCGAATTCGCGCCTCTTCCACCTCACCATCGAGGAATTGCAGCTGGTCGTGAGCGATGCGAAGTTCCTCGCGGACGCGCTTGAGCTCGTCCCCGGTCTCCCGCAGCTTTCGCTCTACCATCGACTTCTTCACGCCAGCAGTGTAGGACGACCGGTCAAATTGGTGCCGCTACGCCTCCCCGGATCCGCCGTCATCTCTCCCAAATTTGCGCGCTGGACGGCACAATTTGCCATCAAACGCGCAAATTTGCGGGGCCCGACCGAAAATCCGCAGAGCAGCCAGAGGAGCGCAGCGACGAAGCTGCGATTGCGGCGTAAACAGT
>CAZTDG010000082.1:3002-8515 GCA_964612655.1 uncultured Acidimicrobiales bacterium
CTGATCTGCGAGCGCCGAAAATTGCGGCGGAGCCGCTCGGCGCTTGCAGATCGGAGAATCCGCAGAGCACACCGAGCGAAGCGAATGTGCGATTGCGGCGAGTCAGTCTGATCTGCGAGCGCCGAAAATTGCGGCGGAGCCGCTCGGCGCTTGCAGATCGGAACACTCGTGCCCGGAGTGGGACTTGAACCCACACGCCCTTTCGGACAATGGATTTTGAATCCATCGCGTCTGCCAATTCCGCCATCCGGGCTGGATAGCCCGAATAATGGTAGCGCCAAGTGCTTTCAAACAGCCACCATCGCCGACGCTCTCCGTAATTTGCGCGCCGCACGGCACTATGTGCCATCCAGCGCGCAAATTTGCAGTACTCAAGCCCCCAGCCCATACAGAGGCGCGCGATGTTGTGAGCCTCTAGGCGAGCAACTCGGTTAGCGAACGAAGTGAGCGGCGGTTACCCGGCGGTAAGTGGTCGAATTTCTTTGGTGGCTCTAGCGTTGCGTCAAACATCATGTTTGGCACGCTGGAACCCGAGGTAACTCAATGATCGTTTTCTTGTACCCAGGCCAGGGCTCTCAGGAGCCGGGCATGGGCTCGCCCTGGACGGAGCATCCGTCTTGGGAGTTGGTCGCGGAGGCGAGCGACGTTGCGGGACGAGATGTCGAAGCCTTATTGCTTCACGCTGACGCTGACGAATTGCGTCAGACCCGCAACAGCCAGCTTGCAACGTTCGTGCTGTCGATGGTGGTTTTCGACGCGGTGACCCGTGTCGGTGCTGAAGCAGCGGGACATGCGGGGCACAGCCTCGGCGAGTACACGGCGCTCACCGCTGCAGGTGTTATCGACTACGCAGATGCCGTGCGCTTAGTTTCCGAGCGCGGCGACGCCATGCAGGCCGCCGCCGACGATTCGAAGGGGACGATGGCAGCGATCCTTGGGCTCGACGATGACCAGGTCGACATTGCATGCGCCCGAGTGTCGGGCGACGTGTGGGTTGCGAACTACAACGCTCCCGGCCAGGTGGTAATTGCTGGCTCACCCGAGGCGGTCACTGAGGCCAGCGCACTCGCAAAGGAACTTGGTGCCAAACGGGCGATGCCGTTGCCCGTCGGTGGGGCGTTCCACACCACCATGATGGCTCCGGCCCGCGATCGCCTTTCCAAGGCGATCGACCAGATCGATTTCCGAGATGCCGACACCACCGTGGTGGCGAACGTCGATGCGATGATGCACGCCACGGCTTCGGATTGGTGCAGCCTTCTCAATGCACAATTGTGTTCGCCGGTCCGGTGGCGTCAAGCACTCCATACCCTCAGCGATGCCGGCGCCACGACCTTTGTGGAGCTCGGCCCAGGAGCGGTACTGACCGGCACGGTGAAGCGAACTCTCAAAGAGGCAGCTCGCGTCACTGTCAACTCCCCTACCGACGTTGACCAGCTACTCGAGTCGCTCAACGCAACGTCTTCACAGGCCGCGGCGCCTGCGGTCGAAGGCGAGCAACTGTTCGCCACCGAACGCCTTGTCGTTTCGCCCTCAGCTGGCGTCTTCAATCCGAACGAATCGGTGGCGATCGGCGACAAGATCAATCGTGGCGATGTCCTCGGAACTATTGGCGACACCGAGGTGCGCACAGCGTTCTCGGGCGAGGTTCAAGGCTTTCTGGCCTTGGCTGGTGAACGGGTTACCGCCCGTCAGCCGATCGCTTGGTTGCGCAAATCATGAGCGGTAGTCGGATCATCGGCTGGGGGGCCAATCTGCCACCCAAGGTCCTGACCAACGATGACCTGGCCGAGATGATGGACACGAGCGACGAGTGGATCGTCGAGCGCACCGGCATCAAGAAACGTCACGTCGGCGGTTCCACCGGCGAAATGGCGATTCATGCCGGCCAACAAGCGTTGGATTGCGCGGGCCTGACCGGTGACGACATCGATCTCGTGGTGGTCGCCACGACAACCCCGGATCAGCTCATGCCGGGCACGTCTGCCACCGTCCACGCAGAATTGGGTATCCGTGGTGGCGCCTGCGACATCCAGGCCGTGTGTTCTGGCTTCACCTACGGCCTCATGGCCGCCAATGGACTCATCGCCACCGGCCTCGACCGGATCCTCATGATTGGTTCTGACACCATGAGCAGCCCACTCGATTGGGAGGATCGCACGACGGCGATCTTGTTCGGCGATGGAGCCGGTGCGGTGGTACTTGAACGTCACAGCGAACAGACGCTGCTCGGGTTCGATCTCGGGGCCGACGGCCATCACCGCCACATTGGGTATGCCGACCACGGTGGCGTCATGAAGATGGACGGCAAAGAGGTCTTTCGGACCGCGATACGGGCCGTCACGAAGTCGGCCAAGGCCGCCATGGAGAACGCAGCGGTCACGGCGAGCGACATCGATTGGTTCGTTCCCCATCAGGCGAACGTACGCATTATCGACTCGATTTGTCAGCGGCTCGACATTCCCCGAGAAAAAGCCGTCGTCACCATCGACGAAACCGCCAACAACTCCGCTGCGACCATCCCGATAGCCCTCGATACTGCGGTGCGCGATGAACGAATCCAACCGGGAGACCTCCTTCTGCTCGGCGGTTTCGGTTTCGGGATGACGTGGGCGTCGGCCATCATGCGATGGGACCCGCCGACAACAGCGCCCAAGGCGTAGTCAGAAAGCTTTGGATCTGTGACTGAATCAACCAACACTGGACGCGTTGCGCTCGTAACGGGCGCGAACCGAGGGATTGGCCTTGCGACCGCCCGGGCGCTTCGCGACGCCGGTTTCACCGTGGCCGCTACCTACCGCTCGACGCCGATCGACGAACCCGGATTGCATGCCATCCACTGCGATGTCAGCGACGCCGACTCGGTCGATGCCGCTTTCTCCAAGATCGAAGACGAACTCGGTCCGGTTGCGGTCCTGGTCTCGAATGCGGGGATAACCAACGACGGATTGATGCTTCGCATGAGCGAAGATGCATTCACGTCGGTGATCGACGCCAACCTCACCGGTGGCTTCCGTGTCGCCAAGCGAGCCGTCAAAGCAATGATGAAGCCTCGTTGGGGCCGCATCATCTTCATTTCTTCAATCGTTGGTATCGGCGGCCAGGCTGGCCAAGCAAACTATGCAGCTAGCAAAGCTGGTCTGCACGGTCTTGCGAAGTCCCTCGCCAAGGAGTTTGCGTCGCGCAACGTAACGGTGAACGTCGTTGCTCCGGGACCGATCGAGACCGACATGACCGCCGAGCTAACCGACGATCAGCGAGAAGCGCTCACAAGCATCGTTCCGCTCGGCCGCATGGGCGCCCCCGAAGAAATCGCTGCGGCGGTCACATTTCTTGCGTCTGACGCTGCTGGTTACATCACCGGCACCGTTCTTCCCGTCGATGGCGGGGCGGCTATGGGTTAGCCCCGGCTAGCCGTGTTTTACTCAGAATCCAATATGCTCAATCAGTCTGTAATCAGGAGAGAATGTAAACCATGAGTGATGACAATTTCGCACGCTTCCAAAAGGTCGCCGTCGACGTACTTTCGATCGAAGGTGACAAGGTCACAATGGAAGCTTCGTTCGCCGACGATCTCGATGCTGACAGCCTCGATCTCGTCGAGCTCGTAATGGGCCTCGAAGAAGAGTTCGACGTCAGCGTCGAAGAAGACGAGCTCGAGGGTATCGAGACCGTCAAGGGAGCTTTCGAGCTCATTACCAACAAGCTCTAATCCAATGAAGTTTCGTCGCGTTGCTATTACCGGTGTCGGAGTGCTCGCGCACTGCGGTATCGGCAAGGAAGCCTTCTGGGCTGGACTTCAGGGTCCGGTAGAAGACATCGAGCGTCGGGTCTATGACTTTGACCCGGAGCCGTTCTTCGACAATCCCAAAGAGGTTCGGCGAACCGACCGGTTCGCTCAATTCGCCTTTGCTGCAGCCCATGAGGCTCTGGAGCAAGCTGGCGAAATTGATGCCGACCCAACGCGAAAAGGTGTCTTTTTGGGCACCGGTATCGGGGGCCTAAACACCCTCGAAGAACAAATCATCAAACGGTACGAGAAGGGTGAGCGACGTGTTTCGCCGTTCCTCGTACCGATGATGATGGCCAATGCCGCCGCTGGTGGCCTCTCGATGCGCTACGGCTGGCAGGGTCCAGCGGAAAACACCGTGACGGCCTGCGCTGCGGGCACGCACTCGGTGGGCAACGGCGCTCGATGGATCGCCACCGACCGCTGCGATGCGGTGCTTGCCGGCGGTAGCGAAGCGTCGTTCACCGTGACGGCTCTAGCTGGCTTTCGAAACATGACCGCTTTGTCCGCAAACAATCGCTCGATGCCATTCGATGCCAACCGAAACGGCTTTGTGATGGCTGAGGGTGCTGCGGTTCTCGTTCTTGAGGAATGGGATCGTGCCCAGGCTCGCGGCGCCAAGATCCTTGGCGAGATCATGGGTGCAGCAAGCACGGCCGATGCTCACCACATCACCGCCCCCTCCCCCGGCGGAGTGGGCGCCATCAACTGTATGGAACTCGCACTCGATGATGCTGGCCTCAAGGCTTCCGACATCGTGCACATCAACGCACACGGCACCTCTACCCCGCTCAACGATGCGGCCGAGGCTCACGCGATCGACAAGGTGTTTGGCGGCAACGCGACCGCCCCGATCGTTACGTCGACCAAGGGTGTCACCGGCCATGCGCTTGGCGCAGCCGGCGCTATCGAGGCAGCCGCAGTTGTGCTGGCGATGGAGCACGGCAAGATCCCACCGACGGTCGGCCACGAAAAGCTCGACCCAGAGATGCCCAAGATCGATATCGTCGCCGGCGAGCCACGTGAGTGGACACCGGGCCCATCGATGTCTAACAGCTTCGGTTTCGGTGGCCACAATGGTTCGCTGATCATCGGACCGGGCGCGTAGCGCACCATCGCGTTGTCCGATCACAATCCCTGGACAACCCACTCAACTGAAGTCGCGTACGAGAACCCGTGGATTCGCGTCGAGCACTCCGAGGTCACTACCCCTGGCGGCTCGCCTGGTGTCTATGGTGTCGTCCGGTTTGAGAACATCGCCGTGGGTGTCATCCCCATCGACGACGAGGACCACACGTGGCTGGTCGGCCAGTACCGCTACACACTCGACGAGTACAGCTGGGAAATGCCCGAGGGCGGGTGCCCGAAAGGCGAATCTCCCGAAGATGCCGCACGTCGAGAACTCATGGAGGAGACCGGCTTACGCGCGGCCTCGCTCACTCCCTTGATCTCGGGGATCCGGCTCAGCAACTCGGTGACCGATGAGACCGCCGTGGCCTTCCTCGCCACCGACCTCACCCAAGGACAGGCTCAGCCCGAAGACACCGAGGATCTCCAAGTACGCCGAGTCCCTGTCGACGACGCCATCGAGATGGTGATCTCTGGCGAGATCAACGACTCGTTCACCGTGATGGCGTTTCAACGACTCGCTCTGATGAGAAAAGCCGACTGAGAATAGCGATGCATGGCAGTCTCCGATAATTCGACAGTCCGGGCTGCGATG
>CAZTDG010000082.1:8615-11288 GCA_964612655.1 uncultured Acidimicrobiales bacterium
GCCGCTGTTACCTGAACTCAGGTTCAACGAAGATGAAGTCCCTCGTCGTCTCGCCCGCTGTGAACCCATCGGGCGCTGATTGCGCACCATCAGCAGACATGAACTTGACCCTGTCGCCAGCATCAGTTTCGAAAAAGACCTCGTAACTGATGTTTCGCAAAACCGCGCCTTGGAAGAGTTCGCGGGGATGCGTCGTGGCAGTGACCTCGTACTTCAACTTCCAGCCCCTCGCCAGGGCGATTTTGTAGCCACGTTGCATTTGGCCCTCAACGATCTTTTGGAACGAACGGTTGAAATTTCGAGTTGCGTAGAGGATTTGCCCAGCCTCAGTTCCTGTTCCACCGACACCTACCAAATGAGATCGGTCATATTGATTCGAAGGCAGACCTAACTCTCTTGGCGCCGGATAGGACTTCTCGAAATCAGAACGCCTGTTGTGTCCCTGCGCTATCTCACCGGTCGCTCTGATGATATTGCCGCCGCCTACGAGAAACGCACTCGGACTGCTGCCAATTGTGAACGGAGTTGAACCAGCGAAACGAGTATCAACCTCGTCGAAGCCTCGATTGGCATTCGACCTACACACCACTCGAGAAATGCTTCTGTCAGCCCCGTTTTGGGGATCAAGCTGCTCTAAGCCGCTTTCACCTCCGAAGAGACACGAATCAAGCGGTGAACTATCTGCACCTCGGCCACTGGATGGA
This sequence comes from uncultured Acidimicrobiales bacterium, assembly GCA_964612655.1. Taxonomy (GTDB): domain Bacteria; phylum Actinomycetota; class Acidimicrobiia; order Acidimicrobiales; family SHLQ01; genus SHLQ01. The sequence goes on from CAZTDG010000082.1 coordinate 9,320, forward strand.
GAAAACGCACGTACCTCAGGCATCCGTTGAAGCAGTTTCCCGACTACGCCTGCGGCACCACCGGTGACCAACCCGATCGCCAGGTCACAGACGATCAATCCCGCCCATTGGGCCCTGTCGTTCTCGTACTCCTCAACTCGTAGTATTTGCTGAAGGAACTGCTGAAAAAACGCAACCGGATCCGCCAGGAACGCATCGCGGATCTCCAAGATCTGAGGGATTGCTCCAGCGAGATACGCAAAATCAATGTTGCCCCAACTCTCGAGGAATACGGTCTTGATCAGCGCCGCGAACTCAGCGGCCGAAGCGAAGCAGCCCCTTGTGAAAGCGACGAACTGATCGAGCGTTCCTCGTTCAAACGAGCCCAACTGCTCGATGGATCGATCGAACTGTGTGGAGACATCTGGCTCGACAAAGTCGGTCACAACTCCATCGGTGTTTCGAACAACCCCGACGTCGAATCCTTGGACGACATCAATCTCTGAGTTGGCGCCTCCCCCGCCGGTCGTAATGAACCCGTCCAGACTCTGGACCGAGCCCCGAACAGCGAAGGGATTGATCGGGATCCGAACACGGAAATCGTTGAAACCAAAACTGTCTCCGACAACGGGGAGGCCGACCCTCGCTGCACCAGCGTTACTGAACCTCAGCTGCGTAGCGATCTGATCACTCGATAGCCCTAAAAGCCATTCACGGAAATCCGACGGCGTTGCGTTTGCCACATTGGATCCGACAACGGTGATCGTGCGGATTGGACTAACGAACTCCGACGCTGCTGGATCCGGAACCAATTGCCCGTTCACTACCTGCCAGCGCACGGCTCGAAGCTGAATCTCATGCGTGCCATCTGGTAGGGCGAGATCTCGGTCAAAGAGGTCTCCCGACTCACCGAATGTCACCACCGTCCCTTGACTCCGCCAATCGGTCGCACCTAATTCACGATGAAAGTACTGGACCCGATAGTCAGCCGTGAACTCACCAGTACCGCCACCCGGCCGGATGATTGTCTGCGTCTCAGGCGTTACGAAAGTCGGCAGTAGTGCTCCTGCGTCTCCATGGGTCGAACACGTGCCGGGCGCCGTCGTCAATTCTGCGGCCAATGACCCAGCAGCACAGCCACCTGATCCCGCGAGCACCCGCCAGTCAACACTGATACCAGGATCAACGTCAGGCCCGAGATTTCCCGCTCCCGTGTACTCTCGCAGCCACCAGGGATGCCCGAATACAACAATCTGCTTGGCGCCTCGCTCGCTTCTGATGTCACGGACAGCCACTGCGAGAGCGACCTCTGCATCTGCAACGCTAAGGCCGAGGGGCGGCCTGTCTCCCAATTCCTGCAGTGCGGTCACCGGATCCACATACTCATCCGTGTCCTCAGTGGGCACCTGGTTCTGAACGGACGCGACCTTGACCCGGTAGTTAGCAACCCCCTCGTTATTCAGTCTCACCATCTCGTGAAGCGTGTCTTCTATTGCATCCCACGCACACTGAGCTTGCGGTCGAAAACCAGAACACCGGTACTGATTCCCTATCTGGTCCAGAAGAGCGATCACGTAGACGTTGGTCGGAAGATCCTGTTCTTCTCGGATCGGTGGACCCTCAATCTCCTGGCCACCCGTGAACGATATGGCAGCCTCAATCTCTATCTGTCCATCTGCATCCGCCCGAACAGTCGTACCCTCAGCCGGTGACGTAATACTCAACCCTTCGCCAGCAACTGCAGCGAGTGCGTCAGGCGAAGACTCGTCGGTTTTTTGTTCGCCTACTCGACAGGTCGCACCGTTTTCCCAACCCCAACCATCACCATCAGGATCCGAACTCGCCGACGCACACGTTGGCGTCTGCGAAGCGCTCGACGAAGGCGTACTCGGTGTCACCGTGGGCGCGCTGACTTGTTGCACAGCAACTCGACAAGTCGCACCGTTTTCCCAACCCCAACCATCACCATCAGGATCCGAACTCGCCGACG
>CAZTDG010000082.1:11388-12591 GCA_964612655.1 uncultured Acidimicrobiales bacterium
CACACGTTGGCGTCTGCGAAGCGCTCGACGAAGGCGCGCTGACTTGTTGTTCATCTACCCGACAGGTCGCACCGTTCTCCCAACCCCAACCATCACCATCAGGATCCGAACTCGCTGACACACACGTTGGCGTCTGTCCACTAACCGGCGCAGCAGACAGCGTCACCGCCAGCAACGCCACCACCAACGCCACCGCAAGTCTCACCACCCCTGGCCTCTGATCTCTTCTCTTCCTATTGATCACTTCGTTCTCCCTTGTTCCACCACTCGTGCCATTTGCAACGACGTGTCGTTGTCAAACGCCACCGCTAGGTCCGCGGGTTCCAGTCGAGATCAAAGAGTTTGACTACCCCTCCGATCACCGCCGTTTGGCAATACCCGCCAAACAAGTTCCATCCTCACGCCAGGGAAGAAGCGGCAGTAAGGCTAGGGAAATGGCCTTACGCCTCGGCGGCCGCCTGCAGCACCTCGTCGGGCATGTCGAAGTTAGCGAACACGTCTTGTACATCGTCGTTGTCGTCGAGCGCATCGATCATTGCGAGCACCGCTTTAGCGTCGCTAGCATCGGCGACCTCGACGGTAGACGTGGGCAACATGGTGAGATCTGCGCTCTCGAACGCAATGTCGTTCGCCTCAAGAGCGTCTCGTAGGCCGTTGAGATCCGTGGCCTCACAGGTGAGTCGCCAGGTATCACCCTCGTCAACGAGGTCTTCGCCGCCGTGATCGAGCGCTACGAGCATCAACTCGTCCTCGTCGATCTCTCGGCTCAAGATGATGATGCCCTTGCGCTCGAACTGCCACGCAACCGCGCCGGGCTCGGCCATGGAACCACCGTTCTTCGAAAAGATTGACCGCATATCGGAGCTGGACCGGTTGCGATTGTCGGTGAGCACTTCAACGTACAAAGCCACCCCGGCCGGCGCGTAGCCTTCGTAGGTGATGGGCTCATAGCTGACGCCTTCGAGCTCGCCGGTGCCTCGTTTGATGGCTCGTTCGATGGTGTCGAGCGGTACCGATGAGTCACGGGCCTTGCGGTACATGGTGCGCAAGGTCGGGTTCGAGTCAATGTCGCCGCCGCCCGAGCGGGCTGCCACCTCGACCTGTTTGATGAGCTTGGCGAAGAGCTTGGCGCGCTTCTTATCCGCCGCACCCTTCTTGTGCTTGATTGTTGCCCATTTGGAATGACCCGACATCGTCTATTTC
>CAZTDG010000083.1:0-12562 GCA_964612655.1 uncultured Acidimicrobiales bacterium
CGACCGACCGCATCCTTTTCTTCTGACATCTCTTCCTTGGGCTGGCCCGTCGCCAAAATCGCGCCCTCACCCTACCGATCGGCAGGAGTGAGTACTTGTTGTAACCCTCGGGACCAAAAATCTGGCGAAAGGGAATCAGGAAAAAGTCTGCTGTCATTTCGACAACGCGTGGTCGGGCAGCTACGTTCTGCTTTCGCACGGGTGGAGTCCGGGGCCATGAGGCCAGGACTTTTCGATGTCTGCACAGCAATTGACAGTGGTTTCACAGCTGCACCGCCCGATGGATTTCGACCGAGCATTAGCGTGGTTTAACGGAATCCTCAGCGGTGATGACTGGGGTATGCGGGACTGTCTAGAGGTCGTCAATGACGAAGGACTACGCACGGTGCATCTCACCGTGTGGGGCAGTCGGTGGACGCTCGAAGTCGACATTGAAGAGTCCAAGGTCTTTGGCGGAGTCATCGTGAGTGCGCGCGTCAAGGACCCGGCAGCTGGCCAAGAGTTGCCTCAACTCGCGGGCCTCGCCAAAGCGTTGCTTCCGTAGCGGCGCCGGAACGGTGGCCTAGTTGGGGAAGCCGCTAAAGAAGAAGCGTTCAATGCGGGACACTCGACAGCTGTCGCCGTCGACGTTTGAACGGGGGGCGAGGAGTCGAATCGTTTGAGACTCGTCGGCGGCGATGGTGCCATCAGGTCGGATCGTCTCGGAGACTTCATTTCCGTTGTCGTCATCCCATGCGATCTCGATGAGGTAGTTGCTCGGGCCACCTGATCGATTGGTAATCGAGACGACCGCGAGAGCCGAACTGCCGCCCTCCGAAGTGGTGCACTCGATTTCGTCCAAGTCTTCTTGTGGCGGAAATTCTCGATTTGTAGACGTGCTCGTGACGCCGTCGATGACGAACTCGTCGCCGGTGTTTAGCTGCACGATCCAAAAGCCCGTTGCGATGAGTGCAGCAAAGAAGGCGAGTAGCGACAGACCCAGTGCTGTCAGGGACAACGCTTTGCCTTGACCGGTCGTCGATGAGCGTCGGAGCCCGACGATGGCGAGCACGAAGGCAATGACCGCGATGAACCCGCCGAGGATGATCGCTGCGGTAACGAGCGCTAAGACCGACGTGACCAGGCTCGCCATGGCGATTGGATTGTCGGCACGCTCGCCATATTCCGCTTCGCCCATTTGAGGCGCTGGCGGTGATGGCGGAGGCGGCGGAGTAGCTCCGGGGGGTGGGGGAAGATCAGACGTCACTATGGAGAAGAGTAATTGGTCCTGACTATCCTTCCTTGCCGTGGCTGTTACTACCGAAGCGAAAGAGCTCGTCGATGCGCTGATGCCCGAGGATCCAACCGAATCCTTGTGGCAGATCCTCGACAGCGGACGCATGAACGAAATTGCGCCAGAGCTTCTCTTGTTGCGCATGGAGCAGGATCCGATTCACCGGCACAAGGACGTCCTCGCCCACACGGTTGCGGTCACCGCCAATACTCGGCCCGAGCTACGCCTTCGCCTGGCCGCGCTGTTTCACGACGTCGGAAAGCCTCGCACCCGCCGGATCGACGATGGTGGCGTCACTTTTCGCCATCACGAGGCGGTTGGGGCCCGGATGACGCGCAAGCGGCTAACAACGCTCGATTTCGACGAAGACATCATCGAGGACGTCACGGAACTGGTTCGCATGTCGGGGCGCTTTAAGGGCTACTCCGACGGCTGGTCGGACTCCGCCGTGCGCCGCTATGCCCGCGAGGCGGGCCCGCTCCTTGGGCAACTCAACCACCTCATTCGCTGCGATTGCACCACTCGCAACGCCAAGAAGTTCGAAGGCATCCAGCGAGCGATGGATGAGCTCGAGGAGCGAATCGCCGATCTCGCAGAAGCGGACCGCAAGGCGGCCGAGCGTCCGGATATGGACGGCAAGGCGGTTATGGATTACCTCGGTATCGAACCAGGACCGGCCGTTGGCGAGGCCGTCAAAATGTTGCTCGAGCTCAAACGCTCTGAGGGAACCCTCGAACGCAGCGAACTCGAGGCTCGCCTCGACGCCTGGTGGGCCGAGCGCTCTACTGGTTGATCACAAACTCCACACGCCGGTTGGCGAGACGGCCAGCTTCGGTGGCGTTATCTGCGATCGGTTGCGTTTCGCCGAATCCGACAGTCGTGATGGATTCGGGGGCGACCCCTTGTGCGCGGAGTCGTGCAGCTGCGCTCGCTGCTCGTCCTTCGCTGAGCGCTTGGTTTCCAGCATCGGGGCCTGCGGAGTCGGTGTGGCCGCCGACTTCAACCGACCACCCTTGGGCGATGATGGTCGCGGCGAGCTGGTCGATCACAGGTAGATAGATCGGGTCCAGATCATCGCTGTTGTAGGCGAAGAGGTCCGGAGCATCGATCCGGAAAGTCACGGGACCGTCTTCGAACTCCGCATCGACAAATTGGTCGTCGGTGAGGGTGAGATCGGGAAAGGTTTCGGCTGCGAGTGCCAACGTGCTGTCGGCCGCGTCCTCGTTTGGAACCCCGCCGATAATTTCCACGGTGGTGTCGGTCAATCGGATTAGCCGGCCGTTCTCGGTGCTCGCGATCTGCGCCTCGGTGGCGGCACGCGCTGGGGCTGCGGTGGTGGTGGTTGTCGTCGTAGTCGTGGTTGTCGTGGTGGTCGAGGTGGTGGTCGTTTCAGGAGCGGCCGTGGTCGTGGTTGTTTCGGGAGCGGCCGTCGTGGTGGTTTCTGCTTCCGCCTCGTCGTCATCGTTTTCGTCGGTGTCGGCTGCAGCTTCATCGATGGTGGTGGTGGGAGCTGCGGTCTCGGTGGTTGTGCTGTCGCCACGGTCGAAGATCAGCAAGCCAAAGACGATCGCGAGGGTTCCGAGCAAGGCGAGCGCGCCGACAACGGTGTTGCGGTGCAGCACGAACATGTCCTCGATGCCGTCGGCTATCTTCCAGCGAATGGGGTAATAGTCGTCGCTATGTTGACGCTTGTTCATGTCCTGAGTGCCCCTCGGTTGGACATTGGATTGACTAAGAATTCCACCGCCGACCATTCTCCAACAGAACGGATGGTCTTTGCGAAATGAGACGGGTACAAATCGCGGAGTCTACTGACTTGGCTACACAACACCCCTGACGCGATCACCCGGCGTGCGTCCTGCAACTTGGGAGCGAGCACGCTCTGTACGTCCATCGTTACGTTCGCTACGACGAGTTGGGGATCCTGGATATCGTGCGCAGTGACGTCGCCGAGGCTCAGGTCGATGAGGTCGCTGACCGACGAGAACTCGCCGGCGCTGTTTAGTGCAATGTTGCGTTGCGCCGCCTCGATCGCTGCGGGGCTGTTGTCGACCGCCCGTACCTGCGTCCCAGCACGCGCAGCGATGATCGCCAGAACCCCTGTGCCGGTTCCCAGGTCGACCATTGACGTTTGCGGGTTCAGGTGGCGAACCATGAGGTGCACGGCGAGTTTCGTTGAGGGATGTGCGCCATGTCCGAAGGCTTCGGCCGGATCGATCTGAATGTCGAAGCGGGCCTCGATGTCGTCGGGTGGGGTCGTCCACGGGGTTCGAATGTGCCACCGGCCGACTCGGGTCGGTGTAAACCCGCCTCGCTGGCTCGTCGCCCAATCGTGCTTCGCGTCGTCGGCGATGTCGATGCTCGTGATCAGCGTCGGGTATGCCTCGGTGATGGCGTCGATCGCCGTATCCGCCTGTCGACGATCAGTGAAACCAGCGAGCAGGGACCCGTTCGGTGTTTGGGTTACCGCGGTCGCCGCGTGGTCGAAAAAGGCCAAGGAGAGGACGTCGCGGGCTATCGACAGGGAGGATCCCTGCGGGCTAGCTGGCTCGACACGCACAGCGGTCTCGGTATGAACTTCAGTCACCGGTCCGAATCTCTTCAAGGAAACAACGCGGCGTGAAACGATTTCGCAGCCACGATGGGTTGACCGTACACTGAGAGTCGGATTTAAACGAGAGGTCGTCATGCAGTTTGGAATGGTAGGAATTGGGCGAATGGGCGCGGGCTTGGTCCGCCGGGCGATGGAAGATGGGCACGAAGCGGTGGCCTACGACATCAATCGTGAACCGGTCGAGGCGATCGCCGCCGAGGGGGCAACCGGGACATTCACCCTCGAAGAATTTGCTGCGGCACTCTCTACGCCGAGAGTCGCGTGGGTCATGGTCCCTGCGGCGTTCACCGGCGCAACCGTCGACAAAGTCGCAGACGTGTTCGAAGCGGGCGACATCATCATCGACGGCGGCAACTCGATGTGGCAGGACGACGTCGACAAGGCAGCGGAACTTAAAGAGAAGGGCATCCACTACGTCGACATCGGAACGAGCGGCGGTGTGTACGGCCTTGAACGTGGCTTCTCCTTGATGATCGGTGGCGAAAAGGACATCGTGGCATCGCTTGAGCCGCTCTTCGACACCATCGCCCCCGGCGTTGAAACTGCCGAGCGCACCCTCGACGATGACGGACCCCTTCGCCCCGGCGAGAAGGGCTGGTTGCACTGCGGCCCCAACGGCGCAGGCCACTTCGTCAAGATGGTGCACAACGGCATCGAGTACGGCATGATGGCCGCTGTCGCCGAAGGCCTTGGCATTCTTGAGGCAGCCGACGCTGGCACCGAAGTTCGCCAAGCCGATGCAGAGACAACTCCGCTTCGAGACCCGCAGTACTACCAGTACGAATTCGATCTGCCCGCAGTTGCCGAGGTTTGGCGCCGCGGTTCGGTGATCTCTTCGTGGCTCATCGATCTCACCGCGCACGCTCTTGCCGTCGATCCCAACCTCGACGCCTTCGCAGGACGTGTGTCTGACTCGGGTGAGGGCCGCTGGACGGTTCAGGCCGCTATCGAACTTGGAGTGCCAGCCGGAACGATCGTTTCGTCGCTGAGTGATCGCTTCTCGTCGCGCGGCAACGCCGATTACACCAACAAGATTGTGTCGGCCCAGCGCAAGGAGTTCGGCGGCCATCACGAGAAGAAGGCAGAGGACGAATGAGTGACGCTGCCGCACCATCCGACGCGTTCCTGCTCTTTGGGGCGACCGGCGATCTGGCCAAGAAGAAGTTGTGGCCAGCGCTCTATGAGCTGACGCGCGAGGGTCGCATGGATATGCCGATCGTCGGCATTGCTCGCTCCGACTGGGGCGACGAGGAAATGCGCGACCGTGCTCGAGAGTCGGTTCGCGCCCAGGTCGACAACGTTGACGACTCGGCGCTCGAAGCTATGTGTGGTCGTGTGCGCTACTTGGCCGGCGACTACACCAACGAGTCCACGTGGCCTCGCCTCGCAGAGCTAACCGAGGGTGCCAAGGTTCCTCTTTCGTTCTTGTCGATCCCACCGTTTCTGTTCGACGACGTCGTACAGGGTCTGCACAGTGTCGGCATGACCGACACTGGCCGAGTCGTGGTCGAAAAGCCGTTCGGTCGAGATGGTGCGTCCGCCAAAGAATTGGGCGCCACACTCTTGAAGTACCTGCGTGAAGATCAGATCTTCCGTATCGACCATTTCCTCGGCAAGGAACCGGTTCAGAACTTGATGGTGTTCCGCTTCGCGAACTCGATCCTTGAACCGATCTGGAACCGGAACCACATCAAGTCGGTCACGATCACCATGGCCGAGGCCTTTGGTATCGAAGGCCGAGGATCGTTCTACGACGAAGTCGGTGCGATTCGCGATGTGATCCAGAACCACCTGCTCCAGATGGTCGCCTTGATGGCGATGGAACCACCGGCAAGCCAGGACCCGGCGGCACTACGAGATGAGAAGGTCAAGGTCTTCAAAGCAATGAAGCCGCTCGACGCTGATCACGTAGTGCGAGGCCAGGTCGCCGGATATCTGGACGAAGAGGGCGTTGCTGAGGGCTCGATTACTGAGACCTTCGCCGCTATGACAGTCGAGATCGAGTCCTGGCGCTGGGAAGGCGTGCCCTTCTACATACGTGCAGGAAAGGCTCTCGCCGAAACCGTCACCGAAGCCGTGGTTGAGTTCAAGCAGCCGCCTCGCATGTTGTTCGCTGGGGCCGATAAGTGCCCGGAACCGAACCGGCTTCGTTTCCGTATGAAGCCCGACGACAAGATCACCATGACGATGCAGGCCAAGGTGCCCGGCCTCGGGATGGTCAGCGACGATGTCGACATGGGCGTCGATTACGAGGAAGCTCTCGGTGGCGATGGTCCCGATGCCTACGAGCGTCTGATCGCCGACGCACTCGCAGGCATTGAGGGTCTCTTCGCTCGTCAAGACGGCGTCGAAGAAGCCTGGCGAGTTGTCGAGCCATTGCTCACGCTCACAGATGCTCCGATTGTTTATGAAGCCGGCACGTGGGGGCCTAAAGAAGCCGACCGCGTCGCACCCATGATCAACTTCCCGGTTCGTAAATGAACGTCGAAGTATTAGCTGACTCCGAGGCCCTCGCTGAGGGCGCAGTAGAGCATTTGGTACGGGCTGCAACGGCGGCCATAGACGAGCGCGGCGTGTTTGTGTGGGCAGTGTCAGGCGGGTCCACGCCACGTCGGATGCTCGAACTGCTGAGCGTTCGTGATGACCTGGACTGGTCGCGCACGCACTTGTTCCAGGTGGACGAGCGTGTTGCCCCCGTCGGCGACCCCGACCGCAACGCGACCATGTTGGACACTGCGCTCCTCACCGAGTCGTTCCGGAGCCGTCACAGCCCGGCGGGGCTGTGGCTCATGCCTGTGAACGCAGACGATCTCGAATCGGCGGCTGCTGAGTACGCCAATCAAATGGACGCAATGACCGGGTCACCGGTCGTGTTCGACGTGTTGCAGCTTGGGATGGGGTCCGACGGGCATACGGCTTCGTTGATACCCGGCGATCCGATTCTTGATGTGTCGGACCGTGACGTTGCTCTGTCGCAGGAGTATCAGGGACGCATTCGCATGTCGCTCACCTGGCCGGTTCTCGACCGGGCGAAGTCCCTGCTCTGGGTGATCGGCGGCGAGTCGAAGGTCGGTGCGGTACGTCAGTTCTTCGACAATGACCCGAGCATCCCCGCAACGCTTCCCACTCAAGCCCGCGCCACCGTCCTCCTAGACGAAGCCGCTAACCCCGACTGAGATTTGTACGGATTTTCCGACCGTATAGGTCGGTTTTTACCTTCAGATCCTGGGCGTGTCGGTGAACGTGGCGGCAGCGGATAGGGTGCGCCGTCGTGAACGACGCGTCTAGGACCGAGATCTTCGATGAAGCTGTGGCGGTGCTGTCTACGTTCGGCTCCGGTATCGAGGCGGAGAACACTGATCCGTGGCTGACCTTGCCTCAGCATGTGGAGAACGGCCGCCCCGTTGGGATCATGGCCATGAAGAACATCGCCGCGGCCAGTCCGTGCGGGGTGAAGATCGGGCCCTACACACGGCGAACGACGTTCTTGTGGGTCGCGCCTGTGCTGGCGATCGTTGAACCGACGCAGTCGACCAGCGTACGTCGAGCCAACATCTACCGGTTCCCGCCGGGGTTCGGTCCGGAGAGCTGCCAATCGGTTGAAGACCTTCCCAAGAGCGAAGGGATCATCCTCGAATCGACGGATGCATGGACTCAGATCGAAGAACTTTTTGAGGCTGTCGAAGGCGACTGAATCGTCGCACGCCGGTTTCCCACGACGTGGTCGACGAAATTTCTAAAAAGAAATCTCTAAAGCAATCGACCAAAGTGTCCGTAGACACATACATCACTTCGAAAGAACTCAACATCGCAAGATGAAGAACTAATCGAAATGACATGCTTCCAAAGCAGTACTCAAAAGGAAACTAACGAGTAAAAAAATTGGACCTACGAGACCTCGAGTCGAAGAAGTTGAGAAGCGAAAGCCCATCAGCAACTTCGATTCGAGGTCTCCACTCTTTTTGTCGACGCTCAGAAACCGCTGCCCTACGGGATGAGTACTCGGGTTCGTTCGTCGAGGCCTTCGATTGCGACGAGGCGACCAGCCTGACCCACTACCTCAACGGGGGTCCGTTCGATCGTGTCACCGTTAAGTACATCAGCGGTGTATTCGCCGGTGTCGACTCGACGTAGGGCTTCGGGCGGAAGTGTGAGCGCGTCGACGATCTCGCTCGTGGTCCACGACACGGTGGCGTCGATGCCGTCGGTCTCGGGGATGCCGTCGGTGGACTCGACATCGAGTACCAGGTCAAAGCCCGTGTCGGTGCCAGATGTCGAACGGAGTGTGGCCGGAACCTCGCCCACGCCTGGCAAACGAACCCGAAGCTCGTCGGCTGAAAGAAGGCCTTCGGGAATCTCGGCGACGGATGCTTCGATCGCTCGTTCTGACGACGTGTAAGACAGGATCGGATCACCGTCTGCGACGATCACGCCTTCGGTGGCTTGCACGTTCGTGATGCGAATCGGTCCGGCAATGAACCAGAGATCGCCGAGCGCAATCACTCCGGTAGTGGCTTGACCGGTGTCGGTCTGCCATGCCTGAACCGCCGTGGTGAGCGCGCTGTCCCAGACGCCCGAATCAGCAAACGGCTCGGTAGCCCAACCGCCATCCAGGAGATGTTGTTGGAGCTGGGCGACGTCATCGCCTGATGTGGTCGAGTCGAGTGTGCGCCAGGCGGCGACTTCGCCGAGGGCGGCGAAGACCGGAGTCGAATCGGTTTCGTACAGCACATCGCCAGGACTGATGACCGAGCCGGGCCGGGGGAGACCGGTGACGGTTCGTTGGCCCGGTGTTTCTACTGTCTCGGTAACGGTCTCGATGATGGTCTCGATCACCGGCTCGGCGGGGGTCTCGACCGCTGCTGGCTGGCCGCCGCGCCCACCCCCGGCTGCCGGCTGAGCTGCGGCGGGTTGGGTTAACACAGGAACCTCGACCTCGGTCGTGACCGTGGTGATGACCACCTCGACACGGTGCACTAGGTCGACGGCATCTTGGTAGCGAAGTTCGCCGACAAGTTCAGCTTCGTCGGCGACAACGTCGGCTCGCTCCACGAGGGCGGTGTTGAAGATTTCGGTGAGGTCCGACGGCAGCTCTGCGCTCTCGTCATCGCCGGTGTCGGTGATGAGTCGCCAGCCCACTAGGCCGACGATGAGCAGCACAACGACGGCTAACCCGGTGAAGAAACCGCCCCGACTCATGTGGCCCTCAATGCGTCGGTTGGGGCCAATCGAGCGGCACGAACGGCGGGGTAGAGGCCGGCGATAGCTCCGATGACCATCGCTGCGATGAAGCCGCCGATGAGCGCTTCAGGTGGAATGACGATTCGCCAACCTTGCCGAGTTGCCCACGCCGCGGTGACCGCGGCGCCAAGTGCGACACCAGCTACGCCACCGAGTGCGGAGAGCAGGAGCGCTTCGAGGAGGAACTGGCGGCGAATGTGCGCCTGGGTTGCGCCGAGTGCCCGGCGAAGTCCGATTTCGTTGCGGCGCTCGATCACGGCGATAACCATCACGTTCGCGATGCCGATACCGCCGACGAGCAGCGCGACGGCGCCGAGTCCGAGGAACAGGTTGTCGAAGGTGGACTCGGCAGCTTCTTGGGCTTCGAGTGCGTCGCTCGGGCGTGTTACCTCGACTTCTTCGGGACTCTCCGGGTCGGCCGTGTTGGGGATGACCCCGATGACGTCGTCGATGAATTCTTCATCGGAACGGACATAGATCGTCTCAGGGTTCGGCGCAGTATCGAACAGTTGGTTCGCAACCTCGAACCCGACGAACGCGGTCCGGTCGAGGTCTTCGAACAGCGCGGTGTCGACGTCGTCGGATTGGTCGTCGAAGGAATTCAAGATGCCGACCACGGCGAACCATTCGCCACCGATCAATACCTGAGTGCCGTCGAGGGTTCTCACACCGAGCCGTTCAGCGGCCACCGACCCGAGCACGGTGGCTGGCACTTGTGCGAGCGTGTCGTCGAGGAACCGGCCGGATCGAACCGAGCCATTCAGCGCGTCGACAAGGTTTGGCTCTGCGGTTCGGACCGCCAGGCCGCCTGTTTGGTTCGGGTTCACGAGGTCGTTCAAAAGCACCGATTCGTCGACAGCGCCCACTGCGGACACCGACTCGATCGGCGCTACCCGAGACAGGGCTGGCACGGCAGTTTCGGGCAGGGTGGCATCGCCACCGCCAAAGCCTGCTCCTGCGTTTACCTGCAACAAGTTGGTGCCGAGCGCCGAGATGCGGTCTTCGAGCGCTGCACTTCCGGAACGACTAAGCCCGAGCACAGCGACCATTGCGCCGATTCCGATGGTGATGCCGAGTGCGGAAAGTACGGTGCGCAGCTTGCGTGACCCCAGGCCCGATGCTGCTGTGGCAAAGACATCGGAGAGGCGAAACGTGCTCGACTTGGGAAGCGGAGTTTGTTCGCTCATTGGAACACGGCGCTGTCGTACTCGATGCTTCCGTCGCGGAACCGAACCTGGCGGGGGAGCGAGTCGGCGAGTTCGTTGTCGTGCGTGACGACAACGATGGTGGAGCCGTCCTGGTGTAGTTCATGGAGCAGCTCTTGGATCGACTCGCTGGTCTTCGAGTCGAGATTTCCCGTGGGTTCGTCAGCAAGAACCAGTGCGGGCTGAGCCACGAGAGCACGGGCGATAGCGACCCTCTGGCGTTCACCACCCGACAGTTCGTTCGGCCGGTGATCGAGGCGGTGGCCGAGGCCGACGCGTCCGAGCGTTTCGGCTGCCGCGCTTCGTCGGGTACGTGCTGGTTGGCCGCTATAGAGCAGGCCCGTCGCGACGTTATCGACGGCGCTTTCGCCATCGAGGAGGAAGAACTGCTGGAAGACGAATCCGACGAGCGCGCTGCGAACCGCGGAGAGTTTGCGATCGGAGAGCGCGGATACTTCGTGACCGTCGATGAAGACCGAGCCTTCGGTTGGGCGGTCGAGCGTGCCCATCACGTGCAACATGGTCGACTTGCCCGAACCCGATGGCCCCACGATGGCGGTGAGCTCACCGGCTTGCACTTTGAGACTGACGCCGTTCAGCGCACGCACCGGCGGGGTCCCGGGGTATTCCTTCACTACGTTCACCATTTCGAGCGCAGGTGCCGATGTGGCGGTTGCCGGTTCACTCGGCGCGGGCGCCGGGGTGTCGGTCATGTCGGAACGACCACCGACTCGCCAGCATCGACCGAACCGTCGATGATTTCGACCCATCCTTGGTCAAAGGCACCCAACTCGACTCCGATGAGCCCTCGACCGTCGACCTCGACCGCGTGGCCCCCTTCGGCAAGAGCGATGAGCGCACTGGCCGGGACGAGCACTGCGCCGTCGGTGCGGTCGGTCTCCACGCGGATGGTGACCGGACCTGCGGTGAAGATCGACTCGAGTGGCTGATCGGGTTGAACCGTCACGTCGATAACCGTCGTGGTGTTGTTGCCGTTCTGGATCGAGCGAGCGACATCGCTCAGGTCGGTTACTGATGCGTCGACGACTTGGCCGTCCGGTAGTTCGACTTGGAGCGTGCGGCCGATTTCGAATGTGGATGCTTCGTCTACGTCGGCGGCGAGCTGGATCGATCCGAGGTCTGCTTCCCACCGGTACAGCGGTTGCCCCGCTGTGGCGGTGGCAGGATCGATCAGTGCTTCTACGACCGTTGCGCCCTCGGCGACGTCATCGCCACTTACCTCGTCGCCAATGCTGAGGGTGAGCTCGATCGGTTGGCCTTCGTCATCGACCGATGCTGCGACGAAGCCGCTTTCGGCGATGGTTACGGTGCCGAGGATCTGTTGCCCGGCGTTCACTTGAGTGCCGACCGGCGTTCGCGACGTGACTTCACTCGGTCCCGCGATGAAGGCGATCTGGCCTGCGTCGACAGTGCCATCTGGGGTGGCGAGCTCGAGCGATTGTTCCCAGGCCAGAACGAGTTCGGCTGTTTCGGTGGTGAAGGTGTCGTCGACGCTCACTGCGCCATTGGGGTCGAAGCCGAGGGCCACAAGGTTTTCTTCGAGCTGGGCGATGTCGGCGCCCGGTTGTGCCTCGATGTTGAGGACCCGGAACTGCGGCACCTGCCCGTAGAGGGCTATCACTGGCGTGCCGTCGATCTCGGCGACCACATCGCCTGCCGCGATCGTGGTTCCTTCGTCGACCGTGCGGGTCAGGGTCCCTCGCCCGGATGCGCCCACGCTCGACGTCGGACCAGGTTGCAGAGTGCCCGCCCATTCATCGAAGCGCTGCAGGTCGCGTTGTTCGGCTGCGACAAGGGTGGTTTCGACTGCGACATCTTGATCTGCCGCTGCGTCATCGTCAGAGGAGCCCAGAAGGGAGAACCCTCCTGCGCCCAGCGCAACGCCAACGATCAAGGCGACGAGAGCAAATGGCCAACGTGATCCCGTCATATCAGGAGAGTCTCCGAGAGATCAG
The DNA here is from genome assembly GCA_964612655.1 of uncultured Acidimicrobiales bacterium. Classification (GTDB taxonomy): domain Bacteria; phylum Actinomycetota; class Acidimicrobiia; order Acidimicrobiales; family SHLQ01; genus SHLQ01. Next base: position 12,310 of record CAZTDG010000083.1, read on the forward strand.
GCGTCGTTCGTATCGTTGTTGCCGCCGCCAGCGCCACCGCCGCCACCAGCGCCGCCGCCGCCGCCAGCGCCGCCGCCACCACCAGCTCCACCGCCGAAGCCAGCGAAGGCCTCTTCGAGGACAGGTGCGCATGCGTCAATTGCTGCGCTCACGGCTGGGTCTTCGAGGTCGAGATCGAGGAATCGAGCAATTCGAGTGGATGGATCCTGGCCTGCGCCACCGTTGCCTTGGGCTCGGCCTGCGCCGTCGCCGT
>CAZTDG010000084.1:0-12364 GCA_964612655.1 uncultured Acidimicrobiales bacterium
TCGCCGTCGATGTCGTTTCCGAGTTGGATCCAGTCGGTTCCGTCGAACTGGAAGATGCGTGCGTGGCCAGAGTCGGTTCCAGTTCCGTCGTTGAGGGGTGCGCCGATGATGACGGTGTTTCCGTCTGCGGACATGGAAACGGCTGCGCCGGATTGGTCTCCGGCTGTTTCGCCGTCGATGTCGTTTCCGAGTTGGATCCAGTCGGTTCCGTCGAACTGGAAGATGCGTGCGTGGCCAGAGTCGGTTCCAGTTCCGTCGTTGAGACGGGCGCCGATGATGACGGTGTTGCCATCTGCCGATATGGCGACGCCATCCCCCGCCAGGTCTCCGGCTGTTTCGCCGTCGATGTCGTTTCCGAGTTGGGCCCAGTCGGTTCCGTCGTAGGTGAAGATGCGGGCATGCCCGGAAAGGTCGCCGTTACCGTCATTTCCGCGGGCGCTGATGATGACGGTGTCGCCGTCGGCGGAGATAGCAACGGACCGGCCGGAAAAGTCACGTGCTCGTTCGCCGTCGATGTTGGTGCCGAGTTGGGTCCAGTCGGTGCCGTCGAACCGGAAGACTCGTGCACGGCCCGATCCATTGCTGCCAGCTGCGGTTGTGGTTGCGCCGATGATGACCGTGTTGCCGTCCGCCGACATGGCGACCGATTCCCCGGACTCATCGCGATCCACTCCGTCGATATCGGTCCCGAGTTGTGTCCAGTCGACGCCACCGGCTTGGGCCGAGGCTGGTGCTGGCTCAAGTAGCCACGCCGTAACGAATGCGACACCGATCAAGGCGAGGGCTGCGAAGACGCCACGAGTTCGAAAACGATGTGTAGCCCGCCGCTGAGCTTGAACTATTCCACTCGCCATTGCGTTCGCCTCTCGCTGACTCCGCCTGGGAACACCTTAGTGCAGCGACGATTTCTCTCTCGTGCCGAGCGCGACCTCGGCGAAACCGGTGTGGCACAAAATCTCAAGCATTAGTTCCCTTGCTCCACATCTCTTGACTTCACGAGCCGAAATGGCAGCGTGGTCAGCGACGCAAGGTTTGCTGATTCAGGGCGAACCTCAGATCAAACGGCCTGTCGGTCGCGCAATTCCATTGCTCGGTCGTAGATGGCCAGGTCGGCTTTGGCATGCTCCTCAAACGACGAAATTGCGGTCGGTGAAATGTCGAGCTTGTCCATTCGATGCTCGCCTTTGTTGAGATGCTCGACCTTCGGTGGAGCGTCCACTCTCAGCAATTGAGCGAGATTCTCGATTGAGCGCTCCATGTCGTCGGCCGACCCGATGCTGTCGAATCGTTCTAACCGCAGCAAAGCCCTTTGAAGGCTTATCCTCTGGTTTTCAGAAGGGCGGGCCCTCGGCGGGTTCGCATTCCAATCGGGTACACGGTCCAAGAGCGTTAGGTACTCGCTGGCTGCATTGCCCTGGTAGAGAAACTCATCAAGCGATATCGACATCGCCGTCTCGTGATGGGGGTGAGCCGGGTAGCGAAGCATGTGATGGTAGTAGGAGATTGTTCGTTCCAAAGGGTGTCGCATGATCGTGACGAAAAGGCACTTCTTCTGTAGGTGGCGGACTTGTTCGAACAACATGTGTCCGCGGAGAAGTCCGTCGGGAACCTCGAGCTTGCCGGAACCTACCTCGCGCCAACTGTCGAACTGGGTGACAGATGCAAGGTGCTGCTTCAAGAACGCCCCGTAGGTGGTACCGCCCGTCTTCGGGAAGTGGAGGAAGACGACGCCTTGTGAAGCCAAGGTATGAGATCCTATGCCCCTCAGCCCGTTCTTACGGCACCAGAGTCGTGGTTTCGCAGGTGGCGTCTGCGGTGTCGAGGAGGCTTCCGCCTCCGTTACATGTGTCCACGTTTCCGCCCCCGGACAGATCGTCTCGATCAGGCCCACCGTTGAGAATGTCGTTGCCCGTGCCGCCGAATAGATCGTCGGCGGCGCGTCCGCCGTTGAGCACATCGGCTCCCTGGTTTCCGTGGATCTCGTCCTGGCCCGGTCCGCCATCGAGAACGTCCGATTCGGGGGATCCGAAGATGGTGTCGTTGTTGGACTGGCCGTTCACGATCTGGGTCGTACCCGCATTGCCGCCGCCCCCAGTACGGATGACGTCATCGCCCGAACCGCCGAAGAATTGATCGACCCCCGCTTCACCGCGCAGATCGTCGTCGCCTCCTTGGCCTCGGATGTCATCGTTGCCTGGTCCGCCGAAGACCTGGTCGTCGCCGGTGCCCCCGTTGATCCGGTCCGAACCGCGTTCGCCGTGCAGCAAGTCGTTTCCCGCCTGGCCAGAGATAACGTCCGCACCGTCGCCGCCAAAGATGGTGTCGACTCCGCCCCCGCCGATGATCACGTCGTCACCATCACCCCCACAGATCAGGTCGTCGCCGCCGAGACCGTTGATCGTGTCGGCGCCAGAGGTCCCGAGTATCACGTCGTTGCCGGGTGTTCCGATCCCGACGCCGCCATTGGAATTCATGTCGATCGTTGCCACCTGGCCATTGCACCTCGTGAACGGCGAACCCGCTCGGAACACGCGAGCATGACCAGCAAACTGTCCGCCACCGCTATTCGACAAGGATCCGATGATGACCGTCTCGCCGTCACCGGAGAGGGCCAGGGCCCCGCCCGAGCGGTCGCCGATCGCTTCGCCGTCGATATCGGCAACGGTTTGGCTCCAGCTGTTGCCGTTGAGTTCGAAAATGCGCACATGGCCCGAAAGGCTGCCGTTCCCGTCGTTGTCGGCAGCCCCGATGGCGATGGTCTCGCCGTCATCTGAAAGCGAGATGGCGCTGCCCGAACGGTCGCTGGCAGTCTCGCCGTCGATATCGCCACCGACCTGATTCCACTGGTTCCCGTTTCGGCTGTAGACGCGGACGTGCCCAGAACTAGTGCCGTTGCCGTCGTTTGCAGAGGCGCCGATTGCCACCGTGTTGCCATCGGCCGAAAGCGCTGTGGCCCACCCCGAGATGTCCCCTAGGGCTTCGCCGTCGATGTCGCTGCCAAGTTGATTCCAGACGCTTCCGTTCCAATTGAAGACGCGGACGTGCCCGGAGCTGTCGCCGTTGCCGTCGTTATCGGGTGCACCGATTGCGACCCGGTTGCCATTGGCCGATATTGCAACAGACAAACCGAAGCGGTCGCCGGCAGCTTCGCCGTCGAGGTCAGGGCCGAGTTGGTTCCAGCTGGTCCCGTCGAAACGGTAGATCCGGGCCCGGCCAGGGCGGTCACCGTTGCGGGTTTCTCCAGGTGAGCCGATGATGACGGTGTCGCCATCATCAGAGAGCGCGACTGCCCGGGAAGACTCGTCGCCGGCCACTTCGCCTTCGATGCTTTGGCCGACTTGTATCCAAGCGCTTCCGTTCCAGCTGAAGACTCGTGCGTGGCCCGAATCGTCGCCATTGTCGTCATTGCCCGGTGAATCGACCACGACCGTGTTGCCATCAGCCGACACTGCTACGCCACTACCAGCGCGATCCCCAGCGACCTCTCCGGTGATGTTGTTGCCAAGTTGGTTCCAGCTGTTGCCATCCCATTCGAGTATTTCAGCGTGCCCAGCGCTCAGCCCGGGGTCATCGGAGGCGACTGTGCCGATGATGACCCGATTGCCGTCAGCGGACACGGCTACAGCAGCCCCAGCCAGATCGAAGCTCGTTTGGCCGTCGAGGTCTGCGCCGATCTGGTTCCACACCGGCAACCCTGCCTGAGCGCCAGCAGGGGTCAGCGTCGTGGAGACAAGTGCCGCAGCGAGCGCAAAGACAGACGCGACACCTAGAGGGGTTTGCCTCCAAGTGGACTTCTTGGGCAAGCCCAAGGAATCAGTAATCGACATCTATTCCACCCCTCCTCGCCACAGGTCAGTCACTGCTGTGTGAAGAGAGCGTAATTCAAATCAGCGCGACGAAACACGCTCGGTGATGTCGTCGTGTCCGGCACGGAGCCGGTTTCGCGGCCCCGCTAAGGCACGAGGACGAGGGTTTCGCAGGTGGCTGTTGCGGTGTCGTTGGTTGCTCCGCCGCCGTTGCAGTCGTCGGTTCCGGCGCCGCCGTCGAGGGTGTCTCGGTCGGGGCCGCCGAATAGTTGGTCGTCGCCAGCGTCGCCGAAGAGGGTGTCGCCGGAACGGCCGCCGTTCAGGATGTCGTTGCCGTTGCCGCCATGGAGTTCGTCCTGGCCTTGGGAGCCGTTGAGTACGTCGTCTTGGGGTGAGCCGAAGATGGTGTCGGGGCCGCCTTGGCCTTGGACGACTTGTGCGGTTCCGGCGTTGCCGCCGTCGCCGGTAGAGATGGAGTCGGCTCCGGATCCTCCGAAGAACTGGTCGATGCCGTCACCGCCGTTGAGGGTGTCGTTGCCGCCTTGGCCACGAAGGTCGTCGTCACCGTCTTCGCCATTGATGATGTCGGCTCCGGCTCCGCCGTTGATGCTGTCGGCGCCCTCACCACCGAAGATGGCGTCGTTGCCCGATTGTCCGTTGATGGTGTCGTCTCCACCTTCGCCGCAGATGGTGTCGTCTCCGCCACCGGCAAAGATGATGTCCGCTCCATCGGTTCCCAGAATCACGTCATCGTCAGACGTTGGAACATCGCCAGCGCCGATATCGACCGTGATGGCGAGACCATTACATGCGATCGAGTTGATTTCCCCAGGGCTGCCGCCCGGCCCCGATACCTGCCACGAAGCAGCGAGAGCATTGTCGAGCGTCGGCTGGATCAACTCAAGTGAAGGACCATTGCCGTCCGGTTCGGTCGACCAAGCGCCTTCATCGTCGTACTCCACGGCATCGACCAGCGCTCCTGATTGTGTTTCGAGCGAGACGTTCTCACCGCCATTGTCCAGGTCGCCACTTGTCCATTGCAGCGCCGGAACCCCGGGATACCGGGCGCTGAAATCGGCAAGGCTGTCGGTAACGACGAGGTAACCGTCAGCAGCGATGGTGGTTCCGGCAGGGAAGCTGATCAGCCCATCGAGGTCGTAGCCCGAAATGTTCACACTCGTGGCCTCGCCGTTATAAAGCTCGATGAAATCGGTGTCGCCATCGGCATCTGCTGGGTGGTAGTGAATTTCGTTGATCACCACATTTGGGACGACGTCATTCGCGCTGGTGCTGGTGTCGTTTTCCGCGCCGGGAGTGCCACCGATCGAGTCGGAAACTCCCCATGAGCCGGGCACAGCGTTGTTTATATCGGCGTCGAAGAGTGACAACGAGACCTGCCCCAAGTTGGGTTCGGCGGGCCAAGGAGCCTGGGTGCCATAGCTGAGCCGGTCGACGAGGTCATCGGCGGTGGTGCGTAGCTCGAGGACTTCGCCTTCGCCGCTTAGCCCACCGTTCATCTCGACGACTACGACATTTGGCAGTGATGGATATTCATCGAAGAACGCGGCGACATCTCGTGTGAGGATCAAAAAGTCGCCAGGCAATAGGACCGTGCCCTGAGGGATCACTGCGTCAACGCCGCTCAGCGTCCACCCCGACAGATCGGCGCTTTGCGATGTGGTGTTCGTGAGCTCGATCCAGTCAGGTCCTGAAGCTGGCGAGTGCACCAACTCGTTGATAACAATTCTCGGTACCTCCGTTTGCGAAGACGGTAAATCACTCTCACCGAGGAGCAAATTGCGACGGCGATCTAGCACGAAGTTGAAGCCGCCGTTCGTGCTGTAGCTGCTGTCGTTCCACTCGGTCATATCGGTGCTGATCTCATCTTCAGAGACCAGGGCTCGATACGCCTCGAAACGAGCCTCTAGCACGCCGTTGGCCATCGGGCCGTCGAGCAGGGTCCGCATCCGACGCCACACCATCTCCTCGAGTTCGGGCGTATCTTCCACGGATTGCCAAAGAGGATTGTCATTGCAGGTAATCCATGCCGTTTCAGTGGGTTCGGAGCACCCGCTAGCGCTGATACCAAAGGTGTTGGTGAGGTCCCACGGGTGTACTTCCCATCGTTCAGAGGGGTCGTCGAGGTGCATATAGAAGTTCTGCCCGCCGGTATCGAAGTGCCCGATTAGGTTGGAGACGGCGACGTAGTTGACCAGGTTCGCGATGTCGAAGTTCTCGAACAAGAACGAGGTCTTCGAACTAGACGGTGGCTCAAAGAGCTCGTCGGCCAACGCGAACAGGTTTGAAAAGTCGTCGTCGTCTGGCTGGTTCTTGTCAAAGTCGCTGGGGTTCGAGAATCCACCGCGGTTCGCCTTGTAGAACTCACCGTCGATGTCATTTTGATCACGCCACGTTCCGTCGAGTTTCTCGGTGAAACGGAATAGGCCATAGAACTCGCCGTTTCGTTGAACTCGAACGTGTTCGCCGTGAACCGGGGCGAAACCCGCCTCGTCGAACAGCTCCCACGAGGCAAAGGTGCGGTCAAAGAAGCTTCCCCACTCAGCGGAGAGCGCGAACTCATCTATCTCATGGGGAACAAGCTGAGGAACGAAGGCGTCGACCCCCGAGGCGAAGTCGAAACTAATGCCTTGCTTGTTGCGACTCGAGCGAGCAAAGCCACCGCCGCGGATCTTCACGGTCATGTTGTCGTAGACCACGCCATCGATGGCGAGAACCGACCCGTGCACGTAGATGTCGCGGATGGTTGGGTCATCGAACATCTCGTCGTAGGCGTCCTCGGGGATGTACCACTCGAATAGATCCAAGTCGGTAGGTAACTCGGTGGGGTCATCGACGACAACACCTGAATAGCGGCGGCTGTCTCCGGTCGGGAACTCCTCGCCCGTCGAGGGCGCTGTGATGCGATAGCGGACGAGTTCGCCTGCTGACTGGCCGGGAATCTGGGCGGTGAAGACCCCATCGTTCGCCGTGGCGTCGGCGCCCTGGCCGTCGTCGAGCATCGTGATTGTTGTTTCCGGTCCGGGGTCGATTTCGAACCCATCGGTGGTTGGGGAGTGGGTTGGATTTGGTCCGAAATCGACGATGTAGTGAAGTTCAGGTGCCGTTTCGCCCGGAACGCTCGCCGTGATCGTGATCGTGATCGGTTGGTTGGCGTTGGGGGTCGTCGGAGCCGCAGCTACGCCCGAAATCGGGGCGGGCGGGTTTGCGCCGGCGACCGAGTTCTGGGCGCCCGGGGTCGGATCGCCGATCGACGCGGCCCATGCGTTGGGGACCGAGTTGTCCGAGGTGGCCGAGATGAGTTCGAGGGAAGGGCCGCCACCATCTGGTTCCTCTGGCCAGGGGGCCTTGTCGTCGTAAACGACCTCGTCAACAATGGCGCCACCAGCGTCGCGGATGGTGATGGTGTCGCCTCCGCCGCTGAGACCAAAGTCGACGGTTGCGAACGGGGCAACTCCCCAGCGAGCGACGGCGTCGAAACCGGTGCGGGTGATGATGACGTATCCGCCACCGGGGATGCTTCCCGAGAGCGTCACTGTTTCATCTGGAGCCGAACCAGCGTCGTCGACGGTGTAGCCCGTGACGTCGAGTGGAGATGTCCCCGGATTGTGGAGTTCGATGAACTCAGCATCGCCGTCGTCGATGGCGTCGGACGGGTTGTACTGAATCTCGTTGATCACCAACGTTTCGCCCGCTGCGCTCACAACACTCGTCACAAGACCAGCCGCAAGCAGCCCCACGATCAAGCCGAAACCCACCACTAGTCGCGGCAACGCGTTTCTAGTTTCCATCTAATTGCCCACCTCAATTGTCCGATTTATTGTTCGATCACTTCTGTCCAATTACTGGTATCACGTTTGTCGAGGACCTCTACTTCCTTATGGAACGAGAGCGAGGGTCTCGCAAGTTGCGGTAGCGGAGTCGTTGGTGTTGCCACCGCCGTTGCAGTCGTCGGTGTCTGCTCCACCGTCGAGGGTGTCACGGCCAGGGCCGCCCGCGAGTTGGTCATCGCCAGCGTCACCGAAGAGGGTGTCGCCGGAGCGTCCGCCGTTGAGGAAGTCGTTTCCTGCTCCGCCGTGGATCTCGTCCTGGCCTGCAGCGCCGTTCAGGACGTCGTCTTGGGGTGAGCCAAAGATGGTGTCGGGGCCGCCTTGGCCTTGGACGACTTGTGCAGTTCCGGCGTTGCCGCCGTCGCCGGTCGTGATGGTGTCAGCTCCGGATCCACCGAAGAATTGGTCGACTCCGTCGCCGCCGTTCAAGATGTCGTCACCGCCTTGACCACGAAGGTCATCGTCACCGTCGTCGCCGTCGACGATGTCGTCGCCAGCGCCTCCGTTCACAACGTCGGCGCCATCGCCGCCCAGGATCGTGTCGTTACCCGCCTGGCCGCTGATGATGTCGTCGCCGCCTTCGCCACAGATGGTGTCGTCGCCACCCAAGCCGGAAATAATGTCCGCGTTGCTCGTACCGAGAATCACGTCGTTTCCGGCGGTTGCCGTATCGCCGGCAGCCAGGTCGACCGTCACCACGAGCCCGTTGCACATAGCTGCTGGTGCAACGTCATTGGCGACGCCAGGGCTGCCGCCAGGTAGCGAGACTTCCCAGGACGCAAAGAGCGAGTTGTCGAAGGTTGGGTCGATCAGCTCCAACGAAGGTCCTTCGCCGTCGGGCTCCGTGGGCCAGTCGTCGCTGTCGTCGTACTCGACCTCGTCGATGCGAATGCCCGCGTCGGTCTCCAAGCGGACGTTCTCTCCGCCGTTCGCGAGGTCTTCGTCAGTCGCCCACTCGAGGGCTGCAACACCGGGGTATCGAGCAGAGAAGTCTGCCAGGTTTTGGGTGATCACCAAGAAGTCGCCAGGTTGGATCTCCGTGCCCGCAGGAAAGGTGATCATGCCATCGAGGTCGAAGCCCGAAATGTCGACGGTCGTAGTGTCAGCGTTGAACAGCTCTACAAACTCGGTGTCGCCGTCGTCGTCGGCGGGGTTGTAGTGAATCTCGTTAATGATGACCAACGGTGGCTCTTCGACAGTTCCGGGCACGGTGTCGTTGGCCGCTCCGGGCGTTCCGCCAGCCGCTGCCGAGATTCCCCAACCCGCTGCCAGCGCGTTGTCGTTCAACGGATCAAACAACGACAGGGTGACGTCTCCGCTGCTCGGCTCTGATGGCCACGGAGCGACCGACCCGTACTCGACGGCGTCGACAACACTTCCACCAGCATCGATCAACTCAAGGAGTTCGCCGCCACCGCTGAGACCGCCGTCCATTGGCAGGATGGTTCCCTGGAAGCTCGGATACTCCGTCTGGAACTCGGCAACGTCTCGGGTCAGAACGAGGTAGTCGCCCGGCGCGATCGATGTCCCGGTGGGAATGTCGGCGTTTACGCCATCCACAGACCAATTGGATACGTCGATCGCCAACGCCGTGGGGTTGTGCAACTCGAGCCAGTCGGGGCCGTCATTGGGCGAGTGCGCCAGTTCGTTGATCACTACGGAATCGCCATTGGCGCCCGCTGGTGTAAAGAAGAGCCCCACAGAGCCCAATGTCAAAATAACGCTAACCGTGAGCGCCAACCGACGAAGTTTCACTTTTTCCCGCTTCCCGCACTTCATGTTCCCGCTTACACCACCCAACGTAACCTATTCCCCGGGTTTTATGGCGAATTGGGCGACAAATTCGAGACGTCGCTAGAAAGTGCCCTCGCAGGTGCCGTTGTTGCTATCGCTGTTCGTGCCGTCAGGGCAGATGGTGTTGCTCCAAATGGCATTCGTCACCGTTGTCTCGAAAACGAAGGCGTCTGTCAGATTGGCGTTCGTGAAGTCCGCTCCGGAGAAGTCCGCTCCCACGATGATGGAATCGGTCAACGTTGCGCCAGTGAAATCGGCATTGGCCGCCAGCGCTCCGGAGAAGTCCGAATCGGAGAGATTCGAGTTCACGAAGGTCGCCGATTGCACGTCTGCCTCGAAGAAGACCGAACTGTTGAGGTCGCTATCGGAGAAGTCTTCGCCAGCCACCTCACATTCGACGGGGTTCACTTCACAGGGGTCTTCGGGCTCGGCCCCCGCTTCAACCGCTGGAGGTGGCGCTGTCTCGACCGGAGGTTCGGGTTCTTCGGGGTCGGGTGCGGTGTTGGCGGGGGGAATCTCAGACGCATCAACCACGGCGGGAACGGTTGCCGTTGGAGCGGGCTCCTCGGGGGTCTCAGCGAGCGGCTCTTCGGCTGGCGTCAACACATCGAGCGCTTCGGCGACTTCGGCATCCGATGCCTCTACATCTGCCTCCGCCTCGGTTTCTACCTCCTCGGTCCGTGCCTCAGAACTCGGGGGGCTGTCAGTTGATTCCACCGGGGTAGTTTCATCGGGCGCTTCGGAGGTGCTGGCCGGTTCGCCAACCAGGCGCTCGAGGACGTCGTCGGCGGGTTGTGCAGCTGGCTCGTTCGAGGCGCACCCGCTGAGCAGTAGCAGCGTGCTGGCGGCTATGGCGAAGGTCTTACCGAGCCTCGTCCCTCGTGTGTTCATACAGTTCCAGCCTCCGCAACATGAGGGCATTGCCTTGGCGCCCCGCCTGAGTTCACCCATTGCACCACGCCGTGACTGCGGGATCAATGCAAAGACCCTTTGCTGCTTCGAGCCTGATTCAGACGCGATCCGGCTTAACATTGAAATGTGACGCTTTCAGATATTGCTCGTGACCACAAGCGGATGGCTACCTTGGTCGACGACGGCATTGCGGAGATCGAAGCGGAACTCGACTCGCTGGGTGGCATCAAGGGCAAAGCGGTAACGGCTGGTTACAAGGCGGTCACCAAGGTCAAACCCGAATTCGTGCCGGAGAACATTCGAAGGCTCGTTCCGATGTGTGCACCAGCGTTGGATCGCCACGTGGCGGAGGCGACTCAAGCCGGGGTGCCTATCGCGGATCATTTCTCGTTGTACTCAGACTCGGTTGCAGAGGACCTTTTGGGCGCAACCGATGAACGTGCGCGAGTGGCGAACAATCCGTTGGCAGTAGGCGTGTATGAGAAGCTCCGACCCTCAGCGAAAGATCGAGTAACGGCTGCAATGCCGCGGCTTGCCAAGCTGGTCGAGCGACATCACGACGGCTGACCGCTAATGCCGCCTCGGCGTTATTACCTAAACGCTAAGCGCTAGCCCAGAGCGAGAAGTGCGGACACTACGACGAGTACCAAAAAGAGCACGGTGCCGACGTACACGAACAACATCGCTGGATCGTCGGTTTGGCTCTCGAAGGAGTCGGTTGCCAGAAGCAGTTCGTCCTCGTGAACTTCAAGCTCTGGAGGAAGCGACTCGCCACCAAGATCGATGATCGGATCCGACGAAGTGAGGTCGAGCGCGGTCGTGTCTAGGTGCGTGACAGTTGGAGCTACTGGTTGTTCGCCAATATCGAGTCGCGCTGCTGTTGACATGCCGTCCATATTCCTCGTCGTGAGTCCGCCGTGTTCTGTAACAAAATTAGCCCAGTAACTCGCAGTGTGAGCTGTTTGCGTCATGATGTCACTCAATTGCAAACAAAGATCGCCGGTCCGGACTCTTCCAGCCACCCAAAGTGGTGGATTTAAGACTCCGTTTAGGCCAATCCTTCGCCGAGCCATAGGGCTGCTCGGTCGAGGAGATAGTCGCTGACCGCGTGGCAGCGGTCGAGGACATCGCACAGATCGTCTTCGCCGAGATAGATGCGAGCGAGGGGCAGCTCGACGCGGGCCACCACATTCAGACTCCGCTCGGGAGCGTCGGTAACCGCAGCGAAACCGTCGACAGCACTCACGTCCAGCGGTAGATCTGGGCCGCCGACCCCTGCCAACTCGGTAGCCAATACGAGCAGGTCCGGCTCCTGTACCAATGGCGGGAGGCTCCAGGTAAATAGCAACGGGAAGCGGAGGTCGTCGGAGGGCACACGGCCGGGATCTTGCAGCGTGTAGACCTCATCTTCGAATGCGAGCATGACGCGAGGGTCGATCTCTAATGCCAGGTGCAGATCGAGAGGTCCGCCGCAGGCGTGTTCTGGATGCAGGTCGACCTCAAAGGCCTGGCGCATTGAATAGGTTTCCACGAAGTGGCGTTCATCGTGCACGTGGAACCCGTGGTGGGTCGCGTGATCCTTGAGATCGGTAATGAACCCCGCAATATCAATGATGGCCAAGGGGAAGATCCTTCGTGAGCTGAACTTTGCTCGACGCGACGCAGGCTACCGTGTTTGATACCCGCTGACCTAAACGCACCCACATAGGGACCAATGCACACAACGATCTCACAGATTCAGACGCTGCTCTACAGCGTTACCGAGCAGGCGATCGTCGATCTCCGCGAGGTTGCGCAGCGTCGAGCGTCCGGCGATCGAGAAGGCCAGTACGCGCTAGATCTCGCTGTTGACGGACCTCTCGTGGAGGCGCTGCTCGATGCCGGGCTCGGTGTGCTTTCCGAGGAAGCCGGTGTCATCGAAGCAGACCGGGAACTTCTCGCCGTCGTCGACCCGGTGGATGGCTCGACCAACGCCTCACGGCAGTTGCCGTGGTTTAACACCTC
>CAZTDG010000085.1:0-12203 GCA_964612655.1 uncultured Acidimicrobiales bacterium
CCTCTACGCCGCCGACGAGCACTACCACCACCACATCGGCGCCTACGACAACCACCTCGTCGTCCACTACGACCGAGCCAGACATAGCGGCGAGCGCCGATCCATTTCGGACGGTCGTCGCGACCGCTCGCAGCTCGATCGGCGCACTCGTCGCCTATGAGGAACCTGAGGGTGCGCTTATGGCGCTTCCATTCGTCGTCCCGAACCCACACCAATTCGGCGGACCGCTGACCTTGATGGTGACCGAAGGCGACATTGGCGACGAGTGGGTGAAGGTGCAACTTCCCATTCGACCCAACGGCACGGAAGGATGGATTCCAACCGAGCACTACGCGCTCGGCGAGACCTTCATGCGCTCCGAGGTCATACTCGGGTCGACGACGGTCAGGGTCTTTGACGGTGAACGCCTGATAACCGAAACACAGGCAGCGATCGGGACCGAGGCCACCCCAACGCCGGTCGGAACGTTCTACGTCGCCTCGAAACGGCGCAACCCTCCCGATGAGCAGCACCTCGGAGAATGGTCCATCGTACTTTCGAGCTTTTCGGAAGTTCTGGATACCTTTTCGGGCGGCCTTCCAGTGATCGCAATCCACGGCACCCACCATCCTGATGAAGAGCTCGGAGAAGGGATTTCAAACGGTTGTGTCCGTGTCACCAACGATGTCATGCAATTGTTGGCCGAACACCTTCCGTTGGGCGCTCCGGTCGTAATTTCGACATAGTTCGCAATTTCGACATATCAAGCCTCCACAACCAAGGTTTTTCTTCTTCGAAGTTCGATTGCCCCCTCAATCTCGATAGGAACGTGCCGATCGTAGGGTGTGTTGAAGTTTGGAGTTTCTCGCCTCTCGAATGGCGCCAATTCCTCGCTGGTCTCCCAGAATCGGGCCGTAGCGAGCGCTTTCGTTCTCACGCGCGCCACCATGGCGGCCGTGATTTTGGGGACGCTGTTTCTCGGTGGCTTCGAACAACAGAGTTCTTCGTTCTTCCTCGTGCAGGGAGTTGTGGCCTCCGCGGCTGTCGTCGCTCTCGTGATGAGCGTCCTCGCCTTGATCCGACTCCTTCGCAGGCAGCATCCCAACGCTGTCCATCCCGGATTCTTGATCGCTCTTGATGCGGTCCTAGCGATCGGTGTTATGGCTGTCATCGACACCGACACCAGCCCGCTGGCTTGGGTCGCGCTAATCACCCCTGTGCTCGAGACCGCCGTCTTCTTCTCCGTCTCAACCGCTGCCTTCGTCTGGTTCGGGCTGAGCTTGGCCTTCCTCGCATTACGACTAACCACCAACGTCACCGACGACGCCACCACAGACACGCTGGTGCTGTCGATCCAACAGGTACTTGCCGTGCTCTTCGTCTCCGGCCCCGCAGCGCTCATGGCAGACTCCGCACAGGACCGGATCCAACGCCTCGGCGAGGCTCGACGAGATGCCGACCGAACATCAACCCAACTTCGTAAGATTACCGAGAGCGCCCGCGAAATGTCCGGCCAGCCAGACATCGACGGCATCTTGCAGGTGACCTCAAAGAGCGCAGCAGCGATCGGTTTCGATCAGGCGGACGTATTGGTGCGCTCCGACTCAGGACGACTCGAACTGCACTCCACGCACGCAAATGGGCCGGCATTGAACTTGCCGCCCGAGGTCCTGAGCGAGGCTCTCGAGGACTCGGTCGCATCGATTGACCAGCGCGATCCCGGACGCGGCGAATCACTCAAAATGGCAGGAATCAACTCCGGCCACGCACTCGCACTGGGCGATAGCGGCGGTCAGGATTCCCCGGCCGACGTCGTGCTGCGCGTATGGACCAAAGAGGGAACGGCCTCTACCGAGGACATTCAGGCGCTCGCACTCCTGGGCGGTCACGCCCGAGAGGCGCTCCGCGCAGCCCACTTGCTCCAAGAAGCGCAAAGCCACCGCGACCAACTGCTTTATGAGGTTCGCCACGACTCACTCACTGGCTTGGCCAATCGTTCCTTCGTATTGGAATCACTCTCGAGCAAGGTGGCGGACAAACACCCACTGGCACTGCTGTTCATCGACCTCGATGGGTTTAAGGGAATCAACGACACCCTCGGCCACATTGCAGGCGACGATGCGTTGGTGACCGTGGCCGATCGACTCCAAACGTCCGGACGCGACGATGCACTGGTCGGGCGTATGGGTGGCGACGAGTTTGTAGTGATGGTCCCCCTGACCAAGTTCGAGACCATCGAGACCTTGCAGGAGTTCGGTGACTCGATCGTTAGGTCGGTCAGCGAGCCCATGATCGCAGCCGGGCAACCTGCCCAGCTCGGGGCCTCGGTTGGTATTGCCGTCCATGACGGAACCATGGACGCCGATCAGCTCATCAGCCTCGCTGACGATGCAATGTATGACGCCAAGCGCGACGGCGGCGGAACAAAGTTCAGCCAAGCCTCGCTGCAGCGCTATTCGCAGAGGAGCGCATAATGATTCGCCGCACGCAAGGAAACAGCCGAGCGCGTTCCATGGTGATTTCGTTTCTCAGCGGATTCACCCTCCTACTACTGGCGCTGACGGTCTTCGCCGTCGCCAGTCAGGCACGATCGCTTTCGACCCAAGCCGAACGAACGGTTCAGACGGTCGAAAATCTACGCGTCGTCTCGCTCGCACGAGCAGAGATGTCCATCGCAAGCCGGATCGCTGATTCCTCTCCCGACCAGCTCGTCGTGATCACCGGCGCTCTCGAAAACGCCACAAGCAACCTCGACGCCGTACAAGCAGACATTGTGGAGCGCACCTCCGAGGAGACCTCAACGGCCTTCGCAGGTTTCCGCAGCGCAGTAGATCAACAGGCTGAAGTTCTCCAAGATCCCTCGGAGACGCCCGAGGCACGACAGTCCGCAGAACTCGCAACCGGTGAAACATTCACCACGCTGGCCGACATCATGCGCGGCGAGCAGGAAGCCGCATTCCGAGATCTCGAGGCGGACAACGACCTCATGAACCTGATCGCGACGATCTCGACCTTTATCGTTGCCTTCGTGGTGCCCTCAGCAGCACTGTTCGTCTTCCAAGCCTTGCGGTCGGCTCCACGCGAACTTCGCAAGCTTCGATTTGAACACGACCGCCTGGAACGACGATCACAGGCAATGGCCTCGGCCGTAGCCGACGAGTCGAGCAAACTTCGCACCGCAGTAACGAACAACCCGGATTCGGTATCGCGCGACTTCGTGATACGAAAGCTAAACCGCTTCGAACATATTGCGGTTACGAACGGCGCACCTACATCCATCCAGGCCGAGATGCTCGATATCAACGACCTTCTCACCGAGGTCGTCGACGAGCTTGAGGTCAGCGAATTGGTAGCACTCACCCCGAGCCCCTCACCGATTGCCAACACCGATAGCGTCCAGCTGCGAACCATCGGAACCGAGCTGATCACCAATGCTGTGGAACACGGTGCTGCACCTCGAGCGGTCGAGACAATCCAGACGCCAACCGGCCTAGAAATTCGGGTATCGGACGGAGGGATCGGCCTTCCGCAGGCGGTCGTGGAAGCGATCGTGAGCGAAGAAGACTTCACCCGCCGAGAAGAAGCTCGTGACGGCCGATTCGGCTATGGCCTGCTCGCTGCTCGCCAGGCGCTAGAAGCGCTCGGCGGGGAGCTCCGATACGAACGCGAGAACGGTGATACCACCACCCTCATCGCATCGATTCCGGCAGCACTCACCCAGGGCGTCGTGCAAAACGAAGAGCTCCCCACCGCCGCATAAGGCGACTAGGCCATCGCTGGCTTTTCCCAGGCGTTCGCTACGAAGGGGTCGTCCTTCGGCGTGTCCGCGAGATGGTTCGTGAAGTTCGAGATCGTCTTTTGTGCAATGCCGACGAGGACCTCAAGCGCTTGCGCCTTGGAGTATCCGGCAGCGAAGAACGCGTCGATGCTCGCTGCGTCTGCTGCGCCACCGTTCTGAACAAGCGCACGGGTGAAGTTCGCCAGCGCGTTGAGCTTCGGATCGGCGATTGGGGTGCCTGATCGCAGCGACTCGACCACGTCGGCGGGAACTCCGCTCATGCCAGAGACCGTGGTGTGGGCAGCCATGCAGTACGTGCAGCCATTCTCAAAGCTCGTGGTCATCACAATGACCTGCTGTTCGGTTCCATCGAAGCTGGTCTCGCCGACCATTCCGGCGACCGTGGTGTAGGTCTTGAGTGCCACTGGGCTCTCGGCAAGAACACCCAGCAGGTTCGGTGTGAAACCAAACTTTTCGGTCGCTCCTTGCAGAATTGCCTTGGAGCCCTCCGGAGCGCTGTCGATGGAATGAACGGTGAAATCTGCCATTAGGGATGGTCCTTCATTAGTTGTTGAATCGATGATCATCAGATTCGTGACGTCTAGCGAACTTATCCAAGCCCACCTTCTATTCCCCTACCCGATATCTTCTGGTCATGACGATCACGATGTACGGCGCAGACTGGTGTGGAGACTGCCTCCGCGCCAAAGCGTTCTTCCAAGACAACAACGTCGGTTTTGAGTACGTAAACCTCGAAGCCACACCCGAGGCCGCCGACATCGTGCTCGAGCGCAACAATGGGCTCAAGCGCATCCCGGTCATCGTCTTCCCCGATGACTCCCATCTGACCGAGCCTTCGAACGAGGCGCTCGCCGCCAAAATGGCCGAACTCGCGCCGACCGAACAATGCGCAGTGCACACAGCCACAGAGCTGGAGTTGGTCGAAAACCGCGAGGCCGGACAGTTCGAACTCCGCCGAGGCGAGACCGTCGTCAGCGTCGCGTCGTACTCCGAACGCGGTGACACGGTGGTCATCCCTCACGTCGGGACAATGCCTGAGCACCGAGGCCAGGGGTACGCAACCAAGCTCATGGACAATATTGTCGCCGAACTTCGAGAGAGCGGTCGAAAGATCATGCCGTTGTGTCCTTTCGCAGCCGCCTATTTGCGTGACCGTCCCGAACTACACGACCTCCTCGCCTAGCCGGACCCAAAACGGAACACTTCAAGACACAAGTTGGGGGCGCCGAGCATGCGTTGGAGCAGGTTCGTACACTGGAGGTGACCAACGAAAGGACATCCATCCAGTGCTGCAGTTTGCGTCGGGACTCTTCGGCTTGGCCCTGTTCGCCTTCTGGGCATGGGCCATTCTCGACGTCGCCTTAACCGACAAGACAACCTTTCGAAGGATGAACAAGCCCTTCTGGCTTCTTCTGGTTGTCATCGGACCGACCATCGGCGCGATCGCATGGCTAGCTTTTGGACGTCCACACAACGCTGGTTTTGCTCCTGGCGCAAAGCTTTCGGTACCGACACTCTTCGATCCAGCGGCCGCACCTCGCGGGCCTGAGGACGATACGGGCTGGAGCACCAACACCGCGCCTAGCCGGCCCACCGATCGACTCGTTCTCGAGGCTGAAACCGACTTTGCCGAGTGGGAAGCAGAGATCGCTGAGCAGGACGCAGACCAGGACGACTAGGTCGATGTGACGCCCGTTGGTGACGGGCGAAACACCACTTCGGAACATCTGGCGAGAAACCGTCTTCCCCGAAATCTCCACGACCTCCGGTGTCGTTGAGTCAGGTAATCCCGACATGCACGAGAGTCGGGAGAAGCCCTCGAACATCGGAGTTCCAATGAATCTCATCAACAACCAATTGGCAAAGCTCAACAAGCTCTCCCCAGTCGCACCGCTGCTGCTACGTGTGACGCTCGGTGTCTTGTTGTTGCTCAACGGCGTCGACAAGTTCGCCGGAGGAATCTCCGGAGTCCAGGACTTCTTCGCTTCCACAGGGGTTCCACTTCCTGCGATCACCGCACCTCTGGCCGCGGTCCTTGAAGTCGTGATTGGTTCGGCTCTAATCCTCGGAGTGTTCACCCGAATCTCCGCAGTCGTCATGACCGGCTTCTTCGCCGTCGCAATCGCCACGGTGAAGGCCGAAGGCGGGATCCTCGGATCGGCCGACATCGACCTGCTCTACAGCGCTGGTCTGGTCTCCTTGCTCATCCTCGGCCCGGGAGCCTTGGCCGTCGACAACCTTCTCGCCAAGCGCAACAAGCGTGAGCAGGTGATCGATACCCCACCGGCAAAGCCATCCACGCCGACCCCAAATCCCACCTTCGCATAGACGATTAGTCCTCTCCGGCCTCGCTCGCCACTCGATCCTTCGGGTGGCGAGCGAGGTTCGCGTTCTGTCTGAGGACCCCAAGAGGTGGCTACCCTGAACAGTGGCCGTGTTGAACGTCAATTGACGCACGCCCAAGCAACCACTCGGGTTGCTGGGAGTTTCACGCTCCGCTCTACCCCTCGATTGAGAGCACCGACGTGCCGAATGATTCCACCCCTTCATCAACATTTGCCGATCTTGGGGTTCCCGGCGACATCGTCAAAGCGCTCGATGCAAACGGCATTACATCACCGTTCGAGATTCAGACGGCGACGATCCCCGACGCCCTCGCTGGTAGAGATGTTCTCGGCCGCGCGCCAACCGGTTCAGGTAAGACGCTCGCCTTCGGGATTCCGATGGCGGCCAGGCTCAAGAACGCAAAACCGCATGCTCCGACCGGCCTGATCCTCTCCCCCACCCGTGAGCTTGCTGAACAAATCCGCAAGGAACTCGAACCACTAGCGGAGGTCCGGGGGCGAAGCGTCGCTGCGGTATATGGCGGTGTTGGTTTCGGAGCACAGCTCAAAGCCCTGCGCAACGGTGTGGACATGTTGGTGGCGTGCCCAGGACGGCTCCTCGACCTAATCGACCAAAACGAAGTGCGCCTGCGAGAAGTCAAGATCGCTGTTGTCGACGAAGCCGACCGCATGGCAGATATGGGGTTTCTCCCCGTCGTGAAGAAGATCTTGGATCTCACCAACGACGAGCGTCAGACAGTTTTCTTCTCTGCCACCCTCGGCAAAGAGGTGCAGATTCTCACCGATCGCTATCAAAGCGATCCCGTGCTCCACGAGGTCGGCGAACGCGAGCCGGACATGACTCGCATGACCCACCGTTTCGTCCGTATCGATCGAACCGAGAAGGTGGCCCTCGCCGCCCATGAGATCCGTAGCCACGGTCAGACCATCGTTTTCTGTCGTACCCGTCACGGGTCAGATCGGGTTGCTCGCCAGCTCAAGAAGTACGGGGTCAAGACCGGAGTAATCCACGGCCGACGCACCCAAAACCAGCGTGACAACGCGCTCAAAGCCTTCGTCGACGGCAAGACCCAAGCGCTGGTAGCTACTGATGTTGCGGCGCGCGGTATCCACGTCGACGGTGTCGACTGCGTCGTGCACTTCGATCCCCCCGAAGACGACAAGGCCTACACACACCGCTCGGGCCGAACCGCGCGAGCCGGCGCCTCTGGTGTAGTGGTTTCGTTCGTCACCAACGAGCAGCTCAAAGACACCAAGAAATTGCAACGTCAGCTCAAGCTTGGTGACGGGTTCGAAGAACCGACGAAGACCTCCGAGCTCGACCTCGGCGACCCGATCGTTCAACCCAAATCCAACCAAAACCAGAAGAACGGTTCCAAGGGCCACTCCGGCAAGGGCAAGGGCAACAAGAACCGCAAGCGGAAGGGCTCCGGCAACAACGGCGGAGGACGCTCCGAAGGCAAGCAGGGAAAGTCCGGATCTGGAAAGCGCAACGGTCAACCGAAGAAACGCAACGGACAACAAGCGAAATCGGGCAAGGGCAATAACGGCCGACCGAACGCGAAGAACCGGTCCCACAAGGGCGGCGGACCGAAGCGAGCGAAGTCCTCAAGCTCCGGTAAGCGTCGCTAGCGCTTTGCCCGTGCTGGGCGCCTCGGACAGCGACGATACATTGCGGGCATGAGTCAGATGATCGACCCCTTTTACGTGATGGAGGTAGTCGCTGCAGCCGAAGCAAAGGAAGCGACGGGCGCAACGGTTCACCACCTCGAGGTTGGACAACCCGCCACTGGCGCGCCGTCGGGAGCGATTCGACGAGCTCATGAGCTCTTGGACGAACACCCCTTGGGGTACACGACCAGCCGTGGGATTCCCCAACTCGCTCCAGCGATCGCAACCCATATCGCGAGTTCCTACGGTGTCGAAGTCGACCCTGCTCGCATCGCCATCACCCAGGGCGCAACGGGGGCGTTCATTCTTGGTCTGCTCGCTGCGCTTGAGCAGGGCGCCCGCGTCGCTGTCACGACCCCTGGATACCCGTGCTATCGAAATATCCTCACGGCACTACATATGGAGCCGGTGTCCCTCGATGTCGAGGCCGAGACGCGATACCAGCCAACGATCGAACAGATCGAAGCAGCGATGCCTCTCGACGCCATCATCATCGCAAGCCCAGCGAACCCGACCGGCACCATGCTGTCGCCGGAAGAGTTGGCCGAGCTGACCGCATGGTGCGGCGAGAACGACGTCCGGTTCTTCAGCGACGAGATCTACCACGGCCTTACCTATGACGGTCCCCAAACCGCTACCGCCACCCAGTTCTCCGATTCGGCGGTCGTCGTGAACAGCTTCAGCAAGTACTTCTCCATGACGGGATGGCGCATCGGTTGGACGGTTCTGCCCGAGGAACTGGTGACAGCGGTTGATCGCCTGGCACAGAACTTGGTGATTTGCCCCCCGGCGCTCAGCCAACACGTGGCGCTCGCCGCGCTCGATTGTGGAGAAGAACTCGAATCCCACGTTTCCCGTTACGCCGAGAACCGACGCATCCTGCTCGACGGGCTTCCTGGAGCTGGCTTGACCGACCTTGCACCAGCCGATGGGGCTTTCTACATCTGGGCCCGCACCGACCACCTAGCCGATGATTCCCAAGCTCTTGCTAACGAGTGGCTCGACGAACTCGGGATCGCAGCTACGCCGGGAATCGACTTCCATCCGACCCAGGGGCACCGGTTCATGCGCTTCAGCTTCTGCGGTTCGACCGAGTCGATGCATGCCGCCGTTGATGGCTTGCATCGGTGGTACCAGAACAGGCCCACCGGTTAGAACGCCTTGGTCAACCGGAGTTTTGCGTGCTCTAACAAAATCCGATCGTAGACTCAGAACTCTTGCGAGGAATCCTGGCTGGCCCTCCGAGACATTCCGAAGAAAGCGAGCACATCAGTGGAAATTGCGGACTCCGTTATCGACCTCATCGGCAACACCCCACTGGTGCGACTGCCGAAGATCGCCGGACACCTCGAATGCGACTTCGCACTCAAGCTTGAGCTCACGAACCCCGGAGGCTCGTCAAAGGACCGTCCGGCGCTGGCCATGATCAACGCGGCCGAGAAGTCGGGAGATCTTCAGCCCGGCGGCACGATCGTCGAACCGACGAGCGGCAACACCGGCGTTGGCCTGGCGATCGTCGCCAACCAGCGCGGCTACAACTGCGTGTTCGTGATGACCGACAAAGTCGCTCCAGAGAAGGTCGACCTGCTCAAGGCCTATGGCGCTGAGGTCGTGGTGTGCCCGGTAGCGGTCGCTCCTGAAGACCCAGAGAGCTATTACTCGACGGCCGAACGCTTGGTGAACGAGATCCCCGGAGCGTTCCGTCCGGACCAGTACTCAAACCAAACCAACCCCCAGGCCCACTACGACACCACCGGCCCAGAGATCTGGCGCCAAACCGACGGCAAAATCACCCATTTCGTTGCAGGCGCTGGCACGGGAGGCACGATCTCTGGTGTCGCCAGGTACCTCAAAGAGCAAAACCCTGACATCAAGATCATCGCAGGCGACCCCGAAGCGTCGGTCTTCTCGGGCGGTTCCGGGCGACCGTATTTGGTCGAAGGCGTCGGCGAAGACTTCTGGCCGACCACCTATCACCCCGACCTGGTCGACGAAGTGATTCCCGTTTCCGATGCGGACAGCTTCGCCATGACCCGTCTGGTGGCCCGCGAGGAAGGCGTGCTCCTCGGCGGTTCTTGCGGTCTAGCGATCGCCGCCGGTCTTCGTGTCGCAGAGACCCTCGGTCCAGACGACTTGATGATCGTCCTGACCCCCGACTCTGGCCGCGGCTATCTCTCGAAGGTCTTCAACGACGACTACCTCGCGCCACTGGGCTTTCTCACAGCAGAAACCGGACCGTGCATCAGCGAGGTCGTCAAGGCCAAGGGCGAACAAGATGCTGAGCTCATCTACGTCAACCCCGAGACCCCGGTCCGCGAAGCGGTCGAGCTCATGCGCGAGCGTGGCGTCAGTCAGGTTCCAGTTGCCAAAAACGAGCCACCTTTTGCGGTAGCGGAGATCTCCGGTGCGGTATCTGAACTCCAGTTGATGAACGCGGCGTTCGCCGACGACAGCGTGCTCGACAAACCTGTTGAGCAGGTGATGGCACCCGCTCTACCAACGGTCGGTATCGGCCAAACCGTTCAAACCGCAGTCGAGTTGTTCGAATCGGCCAACGCGCTACTCGTCATCGATGGCGGTCGCCCATTGACGGTAATCAGCCACACCGACGTACTCGAATTTCTCTCACCGACCTCAGGGGCTTAAACAATGTCAAACCAGAACGACGGGTTTGAGACCCGCGCTATTCACGCGGGACAAGATCCGGAACAAGTGACCGGCTCGGTCATCACTCCGATCTTTCAGACATCCACATACGCCCAACCTTCGCCTGGCGATCACACGGGCTATGAGTACTCACGAACCGATAACCCGACTCGCACCGCGCTTCAAGAAGCCCTCGCCAGTCTCGAAGGCGCCCGGTTCGGATACGCCTTTGCGTCAGGCCTCGCCGCCGAAGACACCGTGCTGCGTTCACTGCGCGCCGGAGACCACATCGTGTTGGGCAATGACGCGTACGGCGGCACCTTCCGCCTCATCTCCCAGGTCATTACCCGAGCGGGTGTGACGTGGAATGCAGCCGACCTCACCGATCCGGCAGCCCTCGCCGCCGACTGGAACCCGGCGACCAAGATCGTGTGGATGGAAACGCCGACCAACCCGTTGCTTACGGTGTTCGATATCGAGGCAATCGCAGAGGTCACCCATGCAAACGGTGCGAAGCTCGTCGTCGACAACACCTTCGCCTCCCCGTACTTGCAACAGCCGTTGGCGCTAGGCGCGGATCTCGTCATTCACTCGACCACGAAGTACATCGGTGGACACTCCGATGTCGTCGGCGGCTTTGCGGCCACCAACGACGAAGAATGGGCAGGGGACATCAAATACCTGCAGAACGCTGTAGGAGCCGTCCCAGCACCGATGGACTGCTTCCTCACCCTTCGCGGCCTGAAGACGTTGGGCGTCCGCATGGACCGCCATGTGCACAACGCTCAAGCGATCGTGGAGATGTTGCTGGCACACCCAGCGGTATCTCACGTGTTGTACCCCGGGCTTCCCGACCACCCAGGTGCCGACATTGCGTCCAAGCAGATGTCTGCTCCGGGAGGAATGATCTCGTTCCGTGTCCACGCCGGCATGGAAGCAGCCAAGGCCGTCACCATGCGGACCCGGCTGTTCACCCTCGCCGAGTCGCTAGGTGGCATCGAATCGCTCATTGAGCATCCGGGCATCATGACCCACGCTTCGGCTGCTGGGTCACCGCTCGAGGTTCCTGACGATTTGGTTCGGGTGTCGGTCGGGATCGAAACCACCGACGACCTCGTCGCCGATCTGAACAACGCACTCGACCAGATCTAGCGGTTACCTGCCCAGCACAACGGGCGAAAACGCAAGACGGCGGGCAGACCCCGAGGTGGGATCTGCCCGCCGCTGCGGATCTTGTTCGCTATGGAACGTTTACGGTGTTACACGTCCGGTCGTTGATCGCACCGGTGTTGTTGTCGCGGTTGCGGATCACATAGGTCCGCGAGCCCGAGTCCGGGTTGGTATCGGTGAACGACAAGGTGTTTCCGGCGTTCGCTACCCAACCGCCGTTGTCACGAACCTGGTACACGTCTTCACCGGGGATTGCGATCCAGGTCAAGTTGACGTTTCCATTGGCAGCAACCGTGGCTGTACACGGACCGGCTGGTGGCGGCGGAGGAGGCGGTGGTGGCGGCGCATTGCCTCCCAGGGTGAATGGATCCGGGCTGCATGAGCGATCGACGACCGCACCGCCAGCGTCTCGGTGGCGAACCAAATAGCTGTAGGTGCCATCGGCACGCCCTACGTCAGTGAAGGACAACCCACCATTGACGGTGCTGACGAACCCCTCACCCGCTTCGCGAACGAAGAACGTGCTGATACCGGCTACGGGGTCCCAGGTCAGAACCGGGTCACCGTTTCCATTAACGGTGACCGTGCACGGC
>CAZTDG010000086.1:0-11989 GCA_964612655.1 uncultured Acidimicrobiales bacterium
CTGATGCACCGTTGCTGCTTCCCGCCGGCGCGGATGAGAACGGTTGGAGAGCACCGCTTGCAGGACGAATTTGGGCATCGGAGACCGACCGCGGCCTGGTGATGATCACGGCGAACGCTTTCGAACTCGCAAGTGACCTCGAAGTATCGCTCGGGCAGTCTGAACTGCTCGTCTCCACGCTGGAGTTCATCGAGCTCGGTTAGCGCAAGACAACGCGTTCGCAGTTCGCCACTACGTATGTCAAGTCCCGGTACTATCAGCTGGTCCACCGCTGGTACATGGCCGCCCGGTTCCTGGCTCAGTCGGGAACAACAAAGGCCCGGAACCTTGGAGATTCCGGGCCTTTCACTTAGTGGCGGGGGCAGGATTTGAACCTGCGACCTTCGGGTTATGAGCCCGACGAGCTACCAAACTGCTCCACCCCGCGGCTGACAACGATAGCGGTCTTGGCCCGAAACACAACGAGACATCAGTCTCGATGCCGTGGCGCTACTTGACCGGGAGTTGCTCGAGAATGAGTCGGCTGTCCGTCTGGCGAACGCCGCCCTCGGAACGGAGTCGGTCCAACAGATCGTTCAGATCATCTGTCGAGGACACTCTGGCGCGAAGACGAAAATCGAGAGGGCCGGTGAGGTGGAAGCACTCGATCACCCGGTCATCGTCTGCAACGAGCTCGAAGATCGGCTGACGGTCTCCGCCATCGGAGAGCCACACATCGATGGTTGCCTCGATCGGTTTGCCGAGGGCGGTGTGGTCGACGATGGCTTCGAAGCCCACGATGATCTTGCGGTCGATCAGGCGTTGGAGCCGCGCACCCGCAGCGTTGGGGCTTAGCCCCACTTCCTTCCCCAGCTCTCGTTGGGTTATTCGGCCCCGTCCTTGAACAACGCCGAGTATTTCTCTGTCGAGATCATCAATCACAGTGCTTTTCACTGTACTACTGCGTTGCGGACCACAAAACCAGTGCCAAACGCAGCCCAAAGTGGGTCATGGTGTCAGGTATCCCCCGAAATGCCAGAAAGCAATGACATGACCACCTCTCAGAACAGCGAATTCCAGCAACTACTTCAGGCCTGGAACGAACATCAGGACTTGCGTAAGCAAGGTGGGTCCATCTCCCACCTCGTTGAGTCGCGCTCTGCACTTGAGCAGGCGCGGCGACCATTTGCGCTCACTGCCTAGCTCGGGGTCACCCGACCCCGACCGACCGAGCACTTAGGATCTGATCATGGCCATCGTGATCGCCCCGTACTTCACGGTCCCCGATTATGAGCTCGCCTGGAAGTTCACCACCTCCGGTGGTCCGGGCGGCCAGCACGCCAACAAGGCGGCGACCCGTGCGGAGCTGACGTGGAGCATTGAGGAGTCGGTAGTCCTTACCGACGCACAACGTTCCCGACTGCTGGCTCGATTCGGTCCGGTGCTTCGAGTCGTCGTCGATGCGGAACGCTCGCAGCTACGCAATCGTGAGATCGCCGAACAGCGACTCGCCGAATCCGTGCAACGTGCACTCGCGACGCAAAAGAAGCGTCGCCCAACCAAACCGAGCCGCGGTTCCAAACGCCGTCGGGTCGAAGCCAAACGGCAACGCAGTCAGACCAAAGCCAACCGCCAGCGTCCGTCTCTCGACGATTGAACGAACGTGACGGTTGACCACCCTGATGTGACGGCCGCACACCCGAGAACGCGACACAAATAAGGCAATCATGCCGTTAGTAAAGATCATGAAGACAGCAACTCGAATCCACGCGCGCGTCGACGCCAGTCGCCACGTCGCGCAGGCCCCCGGACGGTGGTTCAAGGGTCTGTCGCGCCATGGCGTAGTGGCCGCTGAACGCTTCGCCGCAAAACCTCAAACTCGTACCAGCGCCCGACAGCTATCCAGCTTGTTCACCGGGACCGCCATCATTGGCCTGGGCGTCTCACTGTTCATCCATAGCCAGCTCGGCGTTCCCGCCTACGACGTGCTTCTCAGCGCGGTTCGTGATCGGGTCGGCATCAGCCACGGTCAGGCTGGCTGGCTAGTCACCGGCACCCTGTTCCTCGTCGCTGCCGCGCTCGGTCAGCGACCAAAGATCAGCGGGCTGTTCTACCTGCTATTCGCCGGCGTATCCGTCGACATCTGGATCCGCCTAATCAACGACCCCGACCCGTTGGTCGTGCGCGTGCTCTTCGTCGTCTTTGGCACCGCAGCGATTGCCATGGGCGTCGCGCTCGTCATTCACGCCGGACTCACTGGAGGCTCGATCGAATTGTTGATGCGCGCCGGTGAGGCTCGCGGACTCGACCCCTTCCGAGTTCGCCAGCTTCTCGAGCTCGGAATCGTCGCCCTCGGCGTCATCTTGGGTGGCGACCTTGGCTTCGCCACCGTGTTCTTCGTCGTCGCAATGTCACCGATGCTCAAAGCCGGACGTCAGGCGCTCGAAGACCATCGACGGGGACGTGCAGCGCGCCTCGCACCTGTGTGGGACTAGGCCGACTAAGTCAAACGGCCCAGACGGCCTATTCACATTAGTAAGTCGATCTGTCGAAAGACTATGTATGGCCTCGGATCGGCGGTCCCAGGATTGGGCGAGAGAACTGCACCCTCCGGAACGGCTCCTGTTGTCGTGGATCAGGCGCTCCCAATCTCGAGTTGCGCTACTGGCTAGTTTCGGTATTTCACTCGTTGCCACCGCGGTCACCCTCAGCAGCATGGCTGCGTTTGGCATCGGGATTTCTGATCCGGCGTGGCACATCGGACTCTGGAACTCGCTCATCTTGCCGATGATCTTTGGTCCGTTGCTGCTGGGGTTCATCGCTCGCCTCGTCGCGCTGCTGGACTCTTCGGCCGAGGAGTACCAATCATTGGCCCAGCGCGATCCGTTGACAAATGTCTTGAACCGACGTGGCTTCCTGAACAAGATCACGAGCGCCGACTTCGGCGGCGATATGCAGGTGGTCGTCGTCGATCTCAATCAGTTCAAGAAGCTCAACGACGTACATGGTCATGACTTCGGCGATCGAGCGCTGATACTGGTCGCTCAATGGTTGACCGAAACTCTGGGCATCGAGGGCCTCGTGGCCCGATTCGGCGGCGACGAGTTCGTAGCTGTCGCTCCCGCGGGCACCTCGATCGATCGCCATGTCGAGCTCACCCTTGACGACGTGGCGGTATCAGTTTCGTTGGGAACAGCCGAGCTCGGATCCGACCTCCACGATGCGTTGCTCCAGGCAGACAAGCGTCTGTACGAAGCAAAACGAGCAGCTCGCATCGAGAACCTCGACGACGCCGCCTAGCTAACCCGAAACGGGATTGGCGGCCTCGCCCTTCACGACCATCACCTGATGGTTGTAGGGAATCTCGATGCCTTCAGCATCAAATGCCTTCTTGATCTCGGCCCGAACCCGTCGCGCCACTGCGAACTGCTCCGACGGCTCGGTCTTCACCCGAGCGCGAATGACCACAGCGCTGCTGCCAAGTTCTTCGACACCGAGCACTTCGGGCTCGTCGATGATCGTGGCGTGTGGTGCGCCGTTCAGCCAGATGTCGTCGAGTACGGCCTTGATGACTTCCGAGGCATGGTCGATGTCGTCGTCGTAAGAGATGCTGATATCGAATACCGATCGGGCCCAGATCTGTGAGTAGTTGCCGACCCGCTGAATCTCGCCGTTAGGAATGGTCCAGAGCACTCCTTCGAGGTCTCGCAATCGGGTGGTTCGGAATCCGACCTCCACGACCTCGCCGGTCGCGCACGACACGTCGATAATGTCGCCGACCCCGTATTGATCCTCGATCACCACGAAGATGCCGGCGAGAAAGTCTCGAACGATCGACTGCGCGCCGAAGCCGATCGCGATCGACGCGATACCGGCGCTGGCGATGAGAGGTGCAAGGGAAATACCGACCTCGCCGAGGATCACGAAGATGGCTGTCGTCCACACCAAAATCGACACCAGACTCTCGAGCAGCTTCCCGAGAGTAATGGCCCTCTGAAACGAACGATCCGTTGGATCGTTGTTCGATGACATCAGATTTACACGTCGTCGCAGCGAACCGACCGCCACATCATCGCCCGAACGACCACCCGCACTCCGCTCGCCAACCTCGGCAACAAAACGACGAACGATCCGACGCAAGAACCGAACGACGAACCACGCCAGGACGAGAACGAAGAGGATCCGCAATGGACGGTCAACAAACCAAGTGGTGAGCAAGGCCCCTGTCTCGCTATTCGTCTGCTCGAACACCCACTCACAGATCAAGTTCTGGTCATCGCCACACGCATCGATGACCTCTTGAAACGCAAGATTGAGATGTTCCAGCACCGTTGGCCCTCCGCTGTGTCCCCCTATCTTGGCCTGCCCAGCCGCCTCGGTTGTCGATGCACTCAACGATTGAACCAATGACGGGGATCGCACCCACCGTGAGGTTGCAGGAGCTAAGGTGTCCCTCGTTGGAGAGGGCCGCATGCGGGCGTTTGCAGGAGAAACCTCACCACATGTCGATCAATGAATCCGCGCGTGAACCGTCGACGTCAGAAATTGACGAGAACATGCTGCTTCAAGCTGCGTTGGCTCAGCTCAAGCAATTGACCGATCGAGTAACGGCGCTTGAATCCGCTCAGCTGAGTGCCACATCACCGACGGATACGCAGCACTCTTCGTCGCAGGTACGAGGACGAGATCCATACCTTCACCGCCAGACAGGCTGGCAACCTACGCGCCGCTGACGGCCTTCTCCAGGTACCCCAATCTTGGGTATAGCCGGGGCCAAGATTGTCCGTACAATTACTTATAACAACGCCGCACTTGGTTTCCCGCCACCAAGTGCGGCGTTGCCTTTTTTGCCGTGACCGCTCAGCAGCCAGAGGGCGTCTGTACGAGTCCTGAGCTGATCAGAACGCGTAGTCCGCCGAGACTGAAAGTCGTGAACGGCTAGGCCGACTCGGTGGTCTCTTCTTCGTCCTCGACGGTTTCGAGTTCCGCTTCATCGACGTTGATCTCGCCGAGCAAGTCTTGAAGTTCTTCGAGAGCTTCACTCTGGAGACGATCGAACTCGGCGAAGTCGGGCAACGCAGCTTCAGCGTCGTTGAACATCTGCAAGACGTCTTCCAAGCGAGACGCAACCTCTTCACCGGCGCTACCGAACTCGATTGTTCCGGTGAGGGAATCTGCCTCTTCGTCGGTGAGGCCTTGTCCGAGGAGCGGCACTGGTGCGCCGCCGAGCAACGACCCCGCTTCTTCGGAGGTGAGATCGAACAGCTCGGCCAAAGCGCCGGCATACGTCGGTGCGAAGCCGATCCGGTCGCCCTGCACGACAGCCACGAAAGTCACCTCAGGCTCGGTGATCTGGTTCGGGTTCTCCGCTGGTGGCTCACGACGAACGAAGAACGGTCGGACGTAGACCACGGTGTCCTCGATGAGAAGGACCTGCAGGTTGCCAGACAGGAACTGAGAGCCGCTCTGACCAAGCTCGGTACTCTCCTCGGAGATTCGAGGGTCAGCGTTAAGGGTTTCATCGACCTGGAACGGACCGGTCACCAACACGTTGCCGCCGGTACTCATCTCGTACTCGCGCAACTCCAACTGGCCGGTCTCATCGGTTCGACCAACGAAGAACGACGTGAGCTCACGCAAACCACCCGCAGGCACGAACGGCCTGGAGATAAGGAAGCTCACTTCCTCCTCATCGGGAAGGCGGGTGAGCTGGTAGTACGGATCGACTGGGCGGCTGCGGTCAGGAACGATGCGAGGGTTCGCAGGATCGGTGCGGTCGATGCGGGTGATTGCGGTACCAGCCGACTGCGAGTCGGAGTTATCGGCGACAGCCCAAGCCAGATCGCCCGAGAAGAAGTCGCTGACGTTGTCGAGGTAGTAGCGGCCCCACATGCCGGTCTGCACGATGAAGAGATCCTCGGGGTAACGAAGGTGCGAGCTGACTTCCTGTGGCATTTCCGAGGCGCTCTGGAAGAGATCGCCGAAGACCTGTCGATAGGACGTGAGGATCGGGTCATCGGGATCGACGACATAGAAGTCGACGTCGCCGTCGTATGCGTCGACGACAACCTTGACCGAGTTGCGTACGTAGTTGAAGTTTCGGACCAGGCCGGAATCGTTCGGCAGCTGCTGGGTGTCGGCGAACTGGCCATAGGGGAACCGATCCGAGGTGGTGTAAGCGTCGATGACATAGGAGATGCCACCGTCGACAACCACGGGATACGGGTTCGAGTCGTACTGCAGGAATGGGGCCACTCGGCGGGCCCGCTCGGTCACGTCACGAGCAAAGATGACCTCGGTCTCGTCGGTGACGATGCCAGAAATCAGCGGCTCGATAGCACCGAAGCGGAACGAGAAGGCCAGACGAGACAGGAAGCTCGACATGGGCACGCCACCGTCGCCGGTGTATTCGGCGCCGTCGGGGTCGAACTCGCCCGAGGTTGTGCCGGTGACCGCGTACTGGTCGATTCCCTCGCCGAAGTACACCTGTGGCTGGTCGATAAAGACCTGCTCTTCAAGTTGGTTGTTGAGTGGGGCGTCGCCGATCAAGAAGTTCGGCTCGCCGGTGGCGTTGGCCTCGTTCGCGGGAGCGAGTACCAAGCCATAGCCATGGGTTCGGACTGCGTGGCGAACCTCCCACGAGAGGCTGGCCTGGTCGCCGAGTTCACGAACACCGACCACAACCGGTCTGGTGGTGCCTTCGATCTCGTAGCGATCGATATCGACTCGTTGGCCGAAGTCGTTGTAGATCTCGCGATCTCGCTGCAGCAGCGTGAACGAGTCGTCGACGATACGAGGATCGAGGAGGCGCACGTTCGACAAGATGTCTGCGCTCGCAAACACTTCTTCGCGGGTCAGTGGTGCCTCGTCGAAGGTGAAGTCGCCGGCGGTGACGTTGTCCAAGCCAAGACCGTCGCGGGTCGAGGCGATATGACGTTCGATGAATTCGCCTTCACGAGCTAGTTCGTCTGGGGCGACCTGGAACTGCTGGATCACGGCGGGGTAGATGCTGCCAGCAACGACTGCGATCAATGCCCAAAGGCCAACCGCGATCGACGGGAGTGCCCAGCCGCGTCGCCAAATGTTGGCAACCAGCAAGAGCACGGAGAACAGCGAGATCAACAACAGCAGTTCGATCGCGGGCAGCGACGCGTTCAAGTCGGTAAAGAACGCTCCTCGTGCGAAGCCCTGCGTTGAGGCCAGCAGCTCGAATCGTTGCAGCCAGTAATCGCCCGCTTTAAGCGCAGCGAGGATGGCCAAGATCAACGAGATATGGGCTTTCACCTGTGGTGTAGTGCGGCGGTCGATCGTTTGGATCCGGATGCCACCGTTGATGTAATGCCAGATCGTGGTGATGATGCCGATGATGATGAATGCGGCGAAGAACCACGAGACGACGAAGCTGAGGAATGGCAGGCGGAAGACGTAGAACGACAGGTCCCGACCAAAGACCGGATCGACTTCACCGAAGTCGATCGGGTTGGTGAACAGGAGCCATTCGTTCCACTGCGCAGCAGCGCCGGCGCCAGCTACCAGAGCGAAGAAGCCCGCAATGGCAAAACGGACCAGCCCGTTGCGCCGACCAACGGTTTCGTGCCATCGGGCGAGGAGTTCTTCCTCAGGCCCCGGTGGGCGAAGGGCGGGAGCGATTCGATCCGCAATAACAAGATTGATCCACGCCAAGACGAAGAAGATGGCCACGAAGATCACTGACAGAACGACCTGGGCGCTGAGAATGCCCGTCCAGATCGACGTGCGCTGGAGGTCCTCGAACCAGAGGAAGTCTGTGTAGAGGGTCAGGATCCCTCGGAGCGACGCAAGCAGGACGAGGAGCACGACAATAAAGACCGCGCCAAACACCCGACGTCGTCCCGACTGAACCACTTCTGCTGTTGGGGGATCCACCGCTTCGCTACTCATGGCACGATAAGGCTACCGGAGCGAGCGACCGACCGGCTGTCGCGAGCCGTGAACTTCGGGTGACCTCAAACACGGCAGGAAAGGGCTTCGCTATGACGATGCTGAGGCAGCACGCCCGATGTCGGTGACACAGGTTTCGACCGCCGACGTTTTGATCTCGCGGTAAATGCTGCGCATCGAATCAACGGCAGCTTCGGTGTCGTTTCCAGCGACGAGTGCATCGGATACCTTGCGCCGAATCTCTCTCACGAATTCGACCATTGGCGTCGGAGCCTTGGGGCTGCCACCGAGGTGGACGCTGCTCACGGACCAATACATCTCGACATGCTCGCCCGCCTTGCCGAGCAATTCGTCAACCGTTGGGATGTCGTCGCTGCTCTTGAGCGTCGACATCACGCGACTCTGCTCGTCGGCCAGAACCCGCTTGATACGACGTGCGCCTTCGGGGGCATCGATCGCCGGATCATCGTCGTCGTCTTGTGGCTCGGCTTCTTCTTGGGCTTGCTCCTCGACCACGGCTTCTGGGGCGTCATCGACCTCAGCAGGGCTCGCCGGCTGATCCTCGACTACTTGCTCGCTGGTGTCCTCGGAGTCGTCGGCGTCTTCGGAGTCGTCGGTGTCTTCGGTGTCTTCGTCGGCAACACCCTCGCTGCGAAGGCTGGCGAATAGTGCACCCACGGAATCGGTCTCGCGGTCGTCCTCTTCGAGCGGATCGACTTCGCTAACATCCTCTTCGACGTCTGCTGCCTCTTCTGCCTCTTCGGAAACGGTCTCTTCGGGTTCTTCGAGCTCCTCAGATTCTTCGGCGACGTCATCGTCGGTGTCGTCCGAAGCCTCCACGGCTTCTGCGTCCTCTTGGGCCTGCGGTTCGCGGTCTTCAGCGGTGTCGTCGGCCTCCACCTCCGCTACGTCCTCTTCGACCTGCGGCTCGTCGTCTGCGGTGGTGTCGTCGCCCGTCTCGACTTCGTCGGCAACCTCCGCGTCGTTCTCATCGACGGGGCGAACAGTGGACGCGCCTCGGCCCGCCGCAGGATGACCGCGGGTCTCTACTTCGCTACGAGCCTGATCCAGCGATACAACCGGGGCTAGGCCCTGCGCCTGATCCTGGCCGCCGTAATCACTACCACTTTGGCTATCGCCCGCAGCATCAGCATTTGCGAGCTCGTGGACAGTGGAGTCCTCTGAGGTGGCTTCGTCTTCTTCCGTCGAAGAGTCAGTGATGTCGCGGTCTGTTTCATCGCCCTCGTCGCTCGTTGCGGCAGGCGCATCCTCGTCATCGCCGGAGTCGTCGCGGCCACTAGCGCTCGCCGCAGCGTCGGTTGGCTGAGTGCTGGTCGGGATTGCCTTGGACGTCAGCGCCCGGTTCGCCGGGGTTGACGAACTGACCACCGGCACAGGTCCGGTATCGAGCAGGCCGGTTAAACGAGCCGTTTCGATCTCGGCTTCAAGTTCTTCGATCGTGGTTTCAGACACTGAGTGGCCGGCTGTCTCGGCCGCCGCGCGGGCCTCCGACATCGAAATGCGAAGCTCCTCGGTGATTTCATCCAACGCTCGACGCACGGTCTCATGTGACGCCATTAGACGCTCACGACCAGCGCGAAGCTGTTCGATTTGTCGACGTGCCGCAGTTCGCCGTCGAGCCAAATCCTCAAGGATCTGGCGGCGGGTTATTTCCGCGTCTCGGATAATTCGCTCGGCATCCTGCCCGGCCTCATCTCGCGACAACGAAGATTCTGACTGCATCGCCTCGGCATCTCGATGTGCCGCGGCCACGATGCTCGCTGCAGCCTCGTTCGCTTCGGCCTCCCGCGCTGAACGAAGACTCTCGACCTCTGTGCGAATCGTTTGCGCCTCGGCATCGGCTGCTATTGAACGCTCAGCGTGCAGTTCTTCGGCCGCAGCACGAATATCGTCAGCCTCCGCCTCAGCCTCGGCAATCCGGTCAGATGCCGCGGCCCGCGCCTCGTCGAGCACCCGGGCGGCGTGTTGGCCGAGCTGCGCTGTCAACGCTTCCTCGTCGAGCTCTGCGGGAGGTGGTGCGGCCGCCGGTTCTGGCACATTTGCTAGCGAGGTCTGCGCAGCCTCTAGCTCGGCGACGAGTCCTTCTCGTTCGTCCAGCAGCGCGGCGACGGTGTCGGCGGCCGAACGAAGGTGCTCTCGAACACTCTCCGGGTCGAGCCCTCCCCTACGTTTCGTTTCAAAGGAAGCTGAAGCGATCTGGTCTGGCGACAGGAACTCGTTCACGCCACGATCGTATTCGCCCAGCTCGCCTCGGACGGTGACCGAGGCTCTCTAGAGTTGCCCGTCGACGGGCAATTGGTCGACGTTTCCACCAAATTCAGCGATGATGTCCAGCGCCTCGGTCAAGCTCGACACCGACTCAATCCGGAGTTCAGGGACAGCTGCTTGGGCTTCTTCAAGGTTTCCGTCAGGCACGATGAATACATCCGCGCCGACATCCTGGGCTGCGAAGGCCTTCTGGTGAGCGCCACCGATCGAAGTCACGTTTCCGAAGCGATCGATCGCTCCGGTCACGACGATGTTGGCGCCGCCGGTGAGGTCACCTTCGGTAAGAACGTCCAGAACGCTCAGCGAGAACGCGAGACCTGCCGACGGTCCGCCGATGTTGTCGGTCGTGAAGCTCACGTCGAGTGGGAGCTCAGCGTCGCGGAACTGGGTGTCGGCGAAGGAGATACCGGCTCGTTCGAATGCTCGGGTGCCGAGAGTTACCTCGAGGTTCACCGTCGACTCCTCGCCGTCGGCCACACGTACCACGTCCACGGCAACGGTGTCGCCAGCACGGTTTTCGGAGAGCGCTTCGACGAGCGCACCGAACGAATCGATCGACGCCCCGTCGAGGCCCACGATCCGATCGTCGGCTTCAAGGATCCCAACGGTGGGGCCACCTTCAACGACTTCGTCGACGACCGCGCCTTGGTCATCAGCATCGGCTGGGTCACGAGCGATTCCGAGGAAACCGGAGGTGTCGTCGGTAAGCGAGAGGTCCAAAGTTTCGGGATCTTCACCGGGGCGGCCGGCCACGATGGTGAGCGTCTCGTCCGCGTCGAACTCGGCGATCACGTCGAAGAGTTCGTCGGCGGTCAGGACCGGGACGCCGTTTACCTCGGTGATTACGTCATTGCGAGCCAGGACTCCGTCGAGGACTCCGCCCGGCACGACGTCGACGATGACCACACCGGCGGGCTCAGCGGTGTCGAAGCCGAGATGGTCCAACGCCGCGGTGATCGCGAGGTTTTGCGAGGAAATCATGAGCTGGGCGTTCTCTTCGCGCTGTTCTTCGATCGTGCGGCCTCCGAGGAGCACGTCCTCATGGAAGATCTCGTCGCTGCTTTGGAATTGAGAGACGAGCCAATCGACGGGAGTAAGACGTCGCTGGTGGACGGTCACGAAGCTGACCTCTCCGGGACTCTCGAATGAGTCCGCGCCATCTACTTCGATAAAGGACTCGGTCTCAAAGGTGTTTCCGGGCTCGAGCACGAGCAATGGAAGCTGCACCAAGAAGGCAGCAGCGGCGGCGATCATGAACAGAAAACAGACGAATCCGAAGAACTTTGTTCCTCGTGAGAGCGGAGCAAACTCGTCCGCTGGGCCACCAAAGGCTGTTTCTTCGGCTACTTTTTGTGGGACATCAACCATCTCTGTCACCGACCAAACCCACCTTTGGGTCCATCAACCCGGATTTCGGGCGCCGCCACATAGCGGTTCGCCGGATTGGTGTTCGGTCCACTTACTAAGCATCGCATGTAAAACCCATGAACACATCGTCGCCGCAACAACTTCCCATCGAACCCAAACCTGAACGTTCGGTGATTCAGAAATTGGGTCTCGGATTCGAGCCTCCGAAGCAGGCTGAATACGGCGCAGATGCCTATCCGTCAATTCTTCGACGAATTGCTTCGATCTTCCTGCTGGTCGTCCTCGCCGTGTTTATTGGCGTGGCAATCGCAGGCGTAATCGGATCGATGATCCTGGTGGTCGGATTCCTTCTAGAACAAGCAATTAGCGGCTAAGTCGGGCGTAGCCCGCAGCTGCGAAGCCGGTGCGGGCGGTTTCGGCCTCCGGCCAGCAG
>CAZTDG010000087.1:0-2753 GCA_964612655.1 uncultured Acidimicrobiales bacterium
CGCGCTGTGGGTAGTGATACGACGCGCATGGCGAACGAGTTCCCGTCGTTCCAAGAAAGTTCCTTTGGCGTGGGCCTGGGCGTTGAGTAGGTTCCGAACATGGAACTCGAACAGGCCCTGACGTGGGCGAACGAACGAAAGACCGCCGTGTTGATCACGCTTCGCAAAGACGGTCGCGCCCAGTCGTCGGACATCACCTACCTCGTCGACGACGGTCGGTTCATCATCTCGTTGACCGACTCACGTGCGAAGACCAAGAACATGCGCCGTGATGATCGGGTCGTGCTGCACATCACCGAGCCTGACGCATGGAGCTACATCTCCTTCGACGGCACGGTCGAGCTGTCGGACGTTACCGCGGCAACAGATGACGCCATAGCGGACCAACTCGTCGACTACTTCGAACGAGTCACGGGCGGGCCACACGACGACTGGGATGAATACCGTCAGGCGATGGTCGACGAGGGCCGCCTAATTGCGACCTTCACTCCAACGAAAGCTGTTGGCCAGATTCACTGAGGGTCGTCCAGGCGAGCGGGCTTAGAAGCCGGAGCGAACCTTCGATAGTGACCTGAACAGTAGAGGGAGCCTCTGACAGCGAGTCTTCGCCGGACAGAAGTAGAACCAACGGGCGCGGATAGCGTGCGCTGGTGGCAGCTGGTGTGAGCACGGACTCGAGTGACGTAAACCCGCTCGGGGTCGGCGCTGCCGCAGTAGCGGTGAGCTCGTGGGGCTTGGCGACGGTCATTGTCAAGGGAATCGACATGGGTTCGCTTGCCATCGGTACCTACCGGTTCACGATCTATGGCTTCGTGCTCATCGCGATCTTCGCTATTCGTGGTAACCCGTTGACCTTTCGGGTGATGCGGGAGTCGATGTGGGGTGGCATCGCCCTCGGCGCCGACATCGCGCTCTTCTTCTCCGCGGTGAAGCTCACCTCTATCGCGAATGCAACGGTCATTGGGTCGCTGCAGCCCGTGGTGATCGCCCTGGTCTCGGCACCGCTGTTTGGCGAACGCATCTCACCGCGCAGCATCGCCCTTGGAGCTGTTGCGCTGGGTGGCGCCGTGACCGTTGTGCTCTCGGGCACCGACGATGCCGGAAGCGCCCTCAGCGGCGATCTTCTCGCTGGCGGCGCGCTGATTTCCTGGGCGGCCTATTTCATCTTCTCCCGGCAGGCCAAGCAGCGCATCACGCCACAGGAGTACACGGCGGGCACATCGATCTGGACCGCGGCCATCAACCTGCCACTCGCCATCGCGTTCGGTCAGGACCTTTCGTGGCCCGATACCAACAGTTGGATTTGGCTACTGATCCTGACCTTTGGTTCGGGCGTGCTCGGGCACTCGATGATGAATTGGTCGATCCAACAAATCCCGCTGTGGATCACATCGACGTTCACGCTGCTCATCCCCGTCGTGGCCGCGATCGCGGCGTGGATCTGGCTCGACGAACCGCTCACCGCGCTCCAGGTGATCGCGATGGGTGTCGTGCTGGCCGCACTCGCTGGGATTGTGACCGCGCAAGACGGCACCAAGACCCGCCCCCGTCTCCGAGTACGACGCCGCTGACTAGCTGATCTTGCGTTGTTGTAGAGCCGAACTCGATCGCGTCGAACTCGCTAGATCGCCCAAGGGGTAGGAAGCTCCCGAATGAGTAGGCTTCGCGCGGCGCTTATGATTCGGTTGTAATGAACACTGAGCGGAGTTCTCATGAATGATCTATCCACATTGAAGGTCGAGAACATCTTGTTCGGGCTCGACTGCATGATCTCGTTTGCCGAATTCGTCGGCGATCGGCAATACGGTGTCGACCTCGGATCGGGAACGGTCACCGCCGGAGAGGACGCTGCGCCAATAAGTGTCGTGGGTAGCTGGGCAGCCCCGCCAACCGCGTCGTGGTTGTGGGGTTGGGCAAACCCTGGCTGGAAGGATCTTCCGGCTGAAACATTGGCGGCATCGCATGAACTACGCGAACTCGGCCACGCTGGAGGGATTCAGGAATTCACGAGTTCCGAGATTTCGATGGATGACGACTCCTTTGGATTCCATGTCACAGCAATTGCCTGTGGGCTGACTTCGGCAGCGGGGGCAATGCAGTACGAGCACCCAGGGGGTTCAGCCTTTTTCACAATGCCGAGCCTTCCAAGTGGCAGAAGTGATCAGGTTTCGAGACACCTTCGTGTGATCGCTCAGGGAATTGAGGCCTACGACGTAGCGCATCGACCAGCAATCAGGGCCTATCTTTCGAAACTAGGGTACGAACTCATCGAAGACCGGACACAACTGGTCGCTGAAAGGCCTGACGCTCAGTTAACGGTCAGCTTCGACGTAGAGGATCGAGTAAGCAACGTCGCTGGCTCGACGGGCTCCGTCTGATGACTACCGCTGTCTACAAACGATCCTGTGGCTGAGCGACGGCCAAACGTTGGCCTGAGAAAATTCTAAAAAACATGGAACGTGCTGCTTGCTCGGTGGCGTTTGGTTGTCGCTTGTCCAAAACGGGAGAACCGACATGCCATTCCATTCAACTCACTTACCGAGCGGCGAATCCAAAGAGCGACGTCGCGAACGGAAACGAACTTCGATCCGACTCTTTGCCTCATTTATCGTCACGGCCATCTTTGCCACACTGTTGGTCCAAAGCCCAGTAGCGGCACAAAGCTCTGTGCCGACGTGCCAGGCGGGTGCCACCGATCCTGATGGTGATGGTTGGGGTTGGGATGAAGCAACCCGAACTTCGTGTCGCGTCGT
>CAZTDG010000087.1:2853-8450 GCA_964612655.1 uncultured Acidimicrobiales bacterium
GGTTGGGGTTGGGATGAGGCGAGTAGTTCGTCTTGTCGTGTGTCTGATTCTGGTGGGTCGGCGCCTGCTCCTTCGGAGCCGTCTGGGGTTGTTTGTGTTGATTCCGATGGTGATGGTTGGGGTTGGGATGAGGCGAGTAGTTCGTCTTGTCGTGTGTCTGATTCTGGTGCGCCGGTGTCGGCGCAACCGCCCGCGGTCACGGCGGCCCCGGAAGCTGCGATTGGATTCGCCGCAGACCGTACGGGCCTCTGGGTCACCGAGGAACTGCAGACCACCCTTCGTTGGACGCTTGAACCGGGGAGCCAGGCCAACGTTGTAGAAATCTCACGCCCAGGTATGAGCGTCCAGGTAACCGAACTTGATTCGTTTGTCATTTCTGGAAGGCTCTTTCACCAGTGGCTAGACGGTCCGCACGAGCCTGGAACAGCTGATCACGATGTCCTCGGGTCTGGTGCTGCTTTGGAATACACGATCCGGGTTGGTTACACCAATGGTTCTGGCGACACATCGTGGAGCGCACCATCGTCGGTCACCGTCGACACCGGTCCATACCTCGTTGATGAACCAGACGAGATTGCCTCGCAGGTGTTTGAACTGGTCGACGAGCTATTTGTTGATTCATCGCTTGGGCGGCGAAACGAAATTGCGAGACTTCTTTGGGAAACGCAGTTCCGTGTTGAAAATGATGTCGACGCGGAGTGGTCGAAGCTACGAGCTCTTCACGAATTGCTGAGTCAGAGCGGCAATACCAATCCCGGAATTCCTGTTCCGATATCCAGCACCCCTCAGCAAGAGCTCAACGCCGATCAGGCGACGCTCGTCGAGAATCTGCTCATTGCTTTCGCCGGGCGGAGCATTGCTGAAGTTGTTTCAGCGCAAAGTGATACGTCGCTGGTTGGCCTTCGCATCACCGGAAGCGAAATTACCGAACGCCTGGCTGCTGATCTTCAAACCTCGTATGACGATCGTGGATGGTCCGCCGACTTTCGCGGTACGCAATTCGATCGGAACCAGGTCGAGCTCGACAACCTCATTGCGGCGCTCCCCAGCCAGCCGGGTCGAGGGGACGCATACGACTTCGAAAAGGTCGAAGAGGCCTCCTTCCTTCAAGCCGAATACGTCCTGAATATCGATGTCGATCACCGCGATCATCTGTGGGATCTTCGCAGGGCAATCAACGTCGGTGTATTTCCAACAACAACGCAATACGATCCCGAGGAGGAACGCGGAAGATTTAGACAAGTCGCGACACAGACTCCCTTCTCTCTTCGCTGGAACGAGGCAACGATCGAGGCTCGAGCTGAGTACTTCGGCATCGACCCCGTCTTGTGGTCGATTGCTGATAGGTATTTGGAGTTGTCGCTGCAGATGGACCATATCCATGACGACCTCGAAGACTGGTACCAGCCCCTTGTCTTCTTCGCCGCCTCCATCGCCATCGGACTCGTCACTGGTGGTCTGGGTTCGTTGGGATATGCGGCGATCGTCGGTGGAGCCGCGACCGGAACGGTTGCTGTCGCCGTAGGAGGTGCAATCGGAGCATATTCGAGCACGTTCTTCCTTACCGGTAGTACTGCGGCGGCCGAGGATGCCGCGTGGAGTTCACTGCTCACCGCAGGTATCGCTCATTACCTCAGGATCCCGGTTGGCGAACGAACCTGGCAGCAAAACGTTGGCTTAGCCATCCTCGATGGTGGGGTCGAAGTCTTAGGTGAGGGCGACTTCTTTGACGGTTTCACCGAATCGCTCGTTCGGAGCTACATACCCGGTCTCTCTCAGAACTTTCAGAACTCCGCTGGCGAGGCAACCTTGTTGTCTGATCTCTCCAGCCTTCTCATCGTCTCCTATATCCGAAACGACGGCGACTGGGACAAGATCGGCGACGACTTCGAGAACCTGGTCCGACAAGAGTTCGGAGGCTTTGTCACCGACCTTGTTGGAGACGAACTCCCACAGGAGTGGGGCCAGTTCGGAACAGCGATCGCGAATATTGCTGGTGTTGCGGCGAGCGACCCGAACGATGAGCGAGCGATCATCAATGCTGTAGCTACCAATGTTGGTCCACTCGTTGGCGGCGTATTTGGCGAACGCTTCGGCGAGGACGGTTGGCAGGAGCAGCTGGCGACTGGCGTCACCATGATCGTGATTAGGGCTCAAGCGGAGGACGACCCGGGCGCCTACATCGATCAGCAGCTCACAGAATTTGTGCTCGGCGTTGCAGGCGAAGAAGTTTCATCGGAGCTGGGAGGTCAGTTGGTGAGGTTCAATGGTGGCGAGTCGTCGCCATGGATTGACGCTGGAGTTGGACTCATCAATGTGGTGGTCTCGAACCTTTGGCGAGAACCCGCTGCTCTTGAAGCGGTCATCCGTCAGCACGTGGGGAACGTTGTGATAACCGAAATTGAGGCGGCTTTTCCTCAGTGCATCGGAGGTACCTGGATCGAAGGTGTTGCCCTGAACCTCATCGATGTCACGCTCGGATCGCTGACCAACGGAGATAACGGTGAGCAGGTCGGCGCAAACATCGCTGG
This sequence comes from uncultured Acidimicrobiales bacterium, assembly GCA_964612655.1. Taxonomy (GTDB): domain Bacteria; phylum Actinomycetota; class Acidimicrobiia; order Acidimicrobiales; family SHLQ01; genus SHLQ01. Next base: position 5,385 of record CAZTDG010000087.1, read on the forward strand.
TGTGTTGGAGTCCGCTGCTGGTGAAGTCGGCCAGTTCGACGGGTTCGGCACCTGCGGTCAGCAGAATCTAGAGGTACAAGACAACGACAGCTCGCCACCTGCGTCCTCGACATGTAGTGGCGAGGTGGTGGAGGTACGAGCAAACTTCACTCCGACTCTGGAGCCAAAAATCGCTGCGGTGACTCCGGCTGGCATCGTCGGCTGCGGTACCGCGACGGTCTTCCGTGATTGGTTGCTCGAAATGGATCCAGCTGAGATCGACCAGCTCGTTTCGTATCAACCCGGCATCTTTTTCAACATCACTTCGGTCAATGGGGCCACCGAGGATGGCTATGGAATTAGCCAGTACCGCCTAGCTCTCCAAGCCACATCGATCGAAGGGCAAATCGAGGAATATCGCGGAGACTCTTGGGCTCAGGTTGGACAGACGGTCTTCGTCAGACGAGACGGAAATCGGATCATTGACTTTGTCCCAGCTGCCGAGTTCGAACCCGAAGAGATCCCGAATCTTGAGACCGAAACACGCGATGCCTTTGCCGTGGTCAGAGGCTGCATCAGTGCGGTAACCCAGTCTTGGTCAGAGTTCCGTGAAGCCGTGATCGAGCTCTGGCAGGCCGAGGACCTCGCCGAGTATGTAGCAGTCCAGTGGGAGTCGTTCCAACGAATGAGAGCGGCGTTCGAACACAACCCAGAGGCGTTCATCGAACAATTCCTTGCAGGTCTCTTCCAGATCGAGCTCCTTGAGGAGAACTGGGTTGAGTGGGCTGGTTTCATATTCTGCGAGCTCGTTATGGGCATCGTGCCTGGGTATGCGGCCACTCGCTTCGCACCGGTCTTCAAGGCCTTTAAGGACGACGAGGGTCTCAAAGACTTCACGGGCAACAACCCGCGCACTAGTTGCGACATTTCGATCGCCTTCAAAGGTGGCATAAGCGGAACCGGCTGCGGGAACGCTGGCGCTATCTCTCTCGGACTGGCTACGACGGTCGGGCGATCAATCGGGAATCCCGCCAACACGGTCGAGTTCGATGTGAATTCGGCCGGTCAGACGGTAGCCGTCCGAGCGGAGATTGCAGGCGTCTACCGGACCGAACGAGATGGTGACAGCGCAGAATTGGCGGCTCAAGGCCGTGTCGAAGGAAAGGTCGCCGGTGATCATGCGGGCCATCTCGTCGGCTACCGGTTCTTGGGCGCCCAGGGCGACATAAATCTGGTGCCACAAAACGGAAATCTCAATCAGGGGGCCTTTAAGCGGGTGGAGAATGAGATCGCTGACTTCGTGAACGCTGGCGCAACCGTTGAGCTGGAAGTTCGTCTTTCTGGCTACGACGCCAATGGTCGGCCATCAACGATCGATATCGAGTACGAAGCGTTTGCGGGCAGCGGTCCGAATCGAGTCAAGATCGATACCGGTGGCGGGCTAGGGGCCGTATTCCGAAACGAAGCTGGGCAAACGTACCAACGTCTCGATAGCGAGGACATCAAGATATTGGTCCGCACGTATTCCAGGACCTAACGCTGTCTGAGTGCGAGTCGAGGCATGGGACAGGCCTCGACTCGCATACAGAATCAACAAGTTGAAATGAGATCGGACTGCCCCCAAGCTTCTGCTTAGGGGGCGGCGACGATCCAACCTCGCCGTTGAAGTTCGGACGCGAGGTCTTCGTCGGAGAACTTCTGAAGCGCTTTCTCCGTGGCCGAAAGTCGGGGAGCCTTTTGGACGGGAGCAAGGCTGTCTTCCTCGATCTCGGAGCGCTCCTCGAGTTTCGCGATGTATTCGTCGGCCTCGTCGCGAGTGAACTTGCCTCCGGCCTGACGTTGCGTGAAGTCCATTTGGTAGCGGGCCTCTTTGAAGCTCTCGAAGCCGGCATCCATCACCAGGTCGAGGAGTTGCTCGAGTTGTTTATGAGAGGCGGGAGGTCCCGCAGCTTGTCCAAAGGCCATGCGCTCAGTCTCGCGCTACGCCAGACGGGAGACGGTGATCTGACGCTGTCGGACTTCGAGAGCTAGCCGCCGAGCATCTTTTGGAGGAAGCCCTTCTTCTTTGGCTTGTCGGCTTCTTCGAGAATGGCTCGCAGGCCGGCCAGCGGAGTTGCGCCGACGTAGGTGCTGTGGTGCTCACCGTCGACGAAGGTCATGATGGTGGGCATCGATTGAATACCGAAGCGTTCGGACAGCTTTCGCTGCTTGTCGACATCGACCTTGGCGACGAGTACGTCGTCGGGAACTTCGGTTGCGAGTTGCTGAAGGTCGGGTGTCATTGTCTTGCACGGCCCGCACCATGTGGCCCAGAAGTCGACCATCACCACACGATGTTCGGCAATGGTCTTGTCGAAGTTCGCACCGGACAGGTTCTTAGGGTTGGTCGTGGCCATGGAATTGGGAACCCAGCTTCGGTTCCCGAGATTCCGACAACCCAGAACGTACGCCTACTGTGGGGCCTGGACGTCACGGAAACGGGGGATGCCACACCATGACTTCGACGAACAGTGCCGAACTAAAGGCCACGCTGAACCTGCAACGCAAGGCGGCAATCACCGCCGGGGGAGCGGTCGATCATGCTGGGCGGGTCACGGTGAAGCGCATGGCGAACTTCGATATGGGGCGCACGATCTTCGGTGGACTCGTTGGGCTCCCGAAGTTGTTCATGAGCGAGAAGCTCGCCAAGGAACCGGTGTGGAACGCCGCCTCGACGGCCGACGTGGAAGCTGCGTACGCGGAGAGCGAAGCGGCCAGCCCGGTGCCACAGATCGATCAGCGCCTCGTCGATTTCATGGTGGACGAGTGCGACTTCTCGATGGAGCACGCCGACGGCTCGTTCCTCGAACACCTCGTCTTCTGCCACGACTACGCCGCTCACTACTACCCCGAGCATTCGCCGAACGTGGCCCTGCTCCACTCGATTCTGGGAACAGCCACCAACACCTTCGCGATGGACGCGTCGAAGATCCCAAAGCTCAAAGAACTGCTGACCGACTTCGAGGCCACCCACGTCGAGACTTTCCCCTCGCTGCTTCGCCTGCTCTACAACGCGGAGTTCCTCGAAGAACTCGAGTCGAACATGCA
>CAZTDG010000087.1:8550-11886 GCA_964612655.1 uncultured Acidimicrobiales bacterium
TGCTGCCAGCGGCTGTCACCTTGAAGCTGGCAAAGAAGTCGATCGTCGAATACTCACAAGCCTGCGGACACGATCTCGGCTACCGAATCGAGTGGGCCAGCTAGCCGATCGGCCTGAACACAACCTTGGGGACCCTTCAGGGTTCCCTTACCCCGTTCGCATACAGTTTTCTTGTGGCTGACGACGAACGCTCTCGATACCGGCGCGTGAGTCGCCGCGCGATGCTCAAAGGCCTCGGTGCCGGAGCGGCGGCGGCGGGTTTTGCGGCGTGCGGAAACAACGATGTCGAAGTCTTCGCTGGAGCGGTCGCCGAACCCATCGAGACGACCACCACTACGACCACTACCAATCCGCCCACGACAAGCCAAGCGGTGGATACCCCAACCACCCAACCCGTCGAGCCGGTGTTCACCGACAACCCAGCGATTGTGGGTTCGATGGTGATCTCGTTCACTTATACCCACGGCCCGGTCGGCAAGATCGAACCGCCATACGTTGCGGTCTGGGTGGAGAACGCCCAAGGCGAATTGCTCGACACCATTGCGCTGTTCTTCGAGCAAACGCGTCGCGGTGGCCGCTGGCTCGATCATCTCGACACCTGGTATGCCCGAGACACCGAGCGCATCCGGGGTGGTGGCGCCGACACTGCTCGGACGATCTCGTCGGCGACTCGTCCACCGGGCGATTACGCCGTGTCGTGGGATGGCTTCGTCCAAGGCGTGCAGTTACCAGAAGGCGACTACTTCATCGCCGTCGAAGCAGCACGTGAAGACGGGCCGTACTCGCTCATTCGTGAACCGTTCCGCCTGACCGGATCACTCGCAACAACACAACTGCCAGACGACGAAGAGCTGTCCGGGGCATCGGTGCGCATAGATGTCTAACGAGTTGGATTCGCTCACCCGCGCCGATGACGCTCTTGCTCGGCGTATCGCCGATCAGCAGGCTCGCCAATCCGGGCGCGATTCCCTGCCGGAGAACGGGGGCGGGGCGTCGACGGTGAAGAAGCTGTCGAACAAGGGTCAGAGGTGGATGCGCTGGACGCATGTCTACGTCAGCATGTTCGCGTTCGTGATCATCGGATTCTTTGGCGTCACCGGGCTGCTCCTCAACAACCCCGCGTGGCTCGGTGGAACCGAACGCGTCACTACCACCGTCGAGGGAGCGCTTCCCGAAACGGTGCGCGATGGCGACGAGGTCGAGTTCTTGCTCGTGAGCGAGTTCCTCCGTAGCGAGCACGGCATCGGGGGAGAGGTCACCAACTTTGACCAGCAGGACAACGAGGGTTCGATCAACTACACCGGCCCCGCATTCGGCGCGTCGTTTCGCTTCGACGTCGTGAGTCTTGACTACACCGGCACGATCAGCGAAGAAGGCTTCGTCAACGCGCTGCGAGACTTGCACACCGGAAGCGACACAAACGTTGCGTGGAGCTGGGTGATCGACATCTCCGCCGGGCTGCTGGTCGTTGTGTCGTTTAGCGGGCTCGGCATGCAGTTGCTGATGCGCAGGCGACGGCAACGGGCGATGATCCTGCTCGTACTGGGAGCCATCGTCGCCGTCGGTCTCGGCTGGCTCACATTGGTCTAAATCGGTCCGAGGTTTGGGTCGTCTCGCCCGAGGCGTTGATCAACAAGCATTCCGCACCTTCGGAAGCGACGAGTTCTAGCGTTTGATCGGGTTCCAGGACCAGTGCGACTGTCGCTAAGACATCGGCGGTGGCGGCCGTTGGCGCAACCACCGTTGCCTGCCTGATGTGATCGACCGGTTGGCCGCTCCGCGGGTCGAGCACTCGCGAGTAGCGACGCCCACCGATAATCCAGAATCGATGCACCGTCCCGCTAGTGGCCAGCGCCTCGTTCGCTACGTCGATCGTTGCGAGCGGATCGACGTTGTCGTATGGACGCGCCGGATCCTCGATGCCCACAACCACCGATCCATCTCCGCGGTGGACGAGGTCTCCGCCCAAACTGAGCCACGCGTCGTGGACCGAGTCGTCGCCAGTGAACGCAGCGTCGAGTCCGCGGTCGGCGATCCAACCCTTCGCCAGTGCGTTGAAGTCGAGGTGCGCGTGATCGTCTGGATTGAGTGACCCCACTACCTCGGTCAGCGTGGCCGTGTCGGGCGGCGAACCGGCCTCGGCTGACCGAGCCCAGAGATTGACGAGGGGTTGCAGGGCCGGATGAAACGCACCACCGGTCTTGTCGTGCCACGAACGGGCCAGCTTGCGAACCTCTACTAACTCCGACGACTTCGTAGAGCCTGAGCGACGGAGCTGGTGCAGCTGGCTCGACTCGTCGAAGACTGTGAAGACGGATTCGAGGCGCTCGACCTCGGCGAACACCCGATCTTGGGCAGCGTCGGTGACATCGGCCGATCCGGCACGGACCTCCACCTCGCAACGAGTGCCAAGGAGAGGGTCACGAACGCGCACGTCGACGGTGAACTAGGGGGTGTAGCCGAAACGCTCGAGGTCGGGAGCGTAGATCTCGGCCAGGCGCTTCTGATCGGCGCTCGCGAGCTCGGGCTTTTCCTTCTTCGACCGATTGCGATGGTGCTTGTTCTCCCGGGTGAGCCCAACCATGCGTAGGAACTGATCGAGGTCTTCCTCGAAGGTCTCCATGCGCCCGAGCAGATCGAGCTTCTGGGGAATGAGCCGGGTTTGCAAGCGAAGGTGGCGGTCGCAGGTGGCCGGGTCTTGTTCGGAGAACCAATCGATGAAGTTCGACAGGTTCTTCATCTGCTCACGAGTCTCCTCGTCGAAGTCGTATGCGTTGGCTCGCATCACACGGTTCTGCCAGGCCGAGACGAATCGTTCGATCGGATGACGCACAAACGCCACTCGGGTGTAGTCCGACGCCAACCAATCCGGAACGATCAAGTTCGACGAATGCTCCAGCGCCAACACCGCGTCAGACTCTCGAAGGGTCGTGAGCGTCGTACGAGTACCGACCTTGGCCACCCGATACCAAATGAACTTGTGGGTATGGCTAACCGTGACGTTGTAGCGATCGGGCATTGGCCCCGGAAGCTTGCGATGGATCTTGCGCAGGTTCTTCTGGAATTGCTTCGCTCGCGGCGTCAGATGCACGATCGTTGACGTGCTCGGACTGCAACACCATCTGGGTGAACTTGTTGATCATGTCTCCCAATCACCACATTCAGCCGATCTCACACAGCAGCAGAGCATCGAGCGATCAGCGAAGAGAAGCCTACCGCCCCATCGGATTCTGTCGTCCCGTCCGATTAGCGCCGCGATGTTGGCCACGGTGCGTACTGGCCCTACCCTTGCCTGCGGAAGGTTGCCAGAGCGGACGAATGGGCCGGCCTCGAAAG
>CAZTDG010000088.1:0-11834 GCA_964612655.1 uncultured Acidimicrobiales bacterium
TAATGACCTCGGGCGCGGTATCCACCGGGATGCCACAGGCCGATGCGGTGAGGGCGACCACGTCCAAGGTGACGAGTAGCTTGCGAATGGTCATTGGTAGTTCTCGTCCTCGGACTCGGGGAGCCGCGGCAGCTCCACCACGAAACGCGCTCCTGTCTCTCCGTCGGGCCGATCTTCGACCCACACCCGCCCGTTGTGCAAGTTCACATGCTCGGCGACCAGCGACAAGCCGAGGCCCACACCGGTGTCATAGCCACGTCGGCCTCCTGCGCCGCCACGGCTAAATCGGTCGAAGATCACGAAACGTTCGTCGAGGGGGACACCAGGACCACCGTCTTCAACAGCCATCTGCACAGAGTGCAATGTGGAATACACCTCGACGCGGGTGGCGCCGCCCCCGTACTTGCGGGCGTTGTCGATCAGGTTCGCGACCACTCGGGCAAGACGTCGTTTCTCGGCGAGGATCACCGCTTCCTCGGCATTGGGATGAACCTCGATCGGCACGTCCTCGGTCGTCGAGAACGGAACCGCATTTCGAACAAAGTCGGCGAACAACATTGGATCGGCTTGCAACTCGATCGACCCAACATCGAAGCGGCTGATCTCCAAGAGATCCTCGACCAAGGTCCGAAAGCGGGTGATGTCGCTCGACAAAAGATCGAGGGCCGTGCGGGCCCGGTCGGGCAGGTCGTCTCGGGTGTTCTCCAGTACCTCAACCGACGCCGTCAGGGTCATGAGCGGCGACCGCAGCTCATGGCTGACCTCTGAAGCAAAACGGGCATCTCGCTCGATCCGCTCCTGCAGCCCGCCAGCCATCTCGTTGAAGGAGGCCACCAGACTCTCCAAATCCTCATCGCCCTCAGGGTCGAGGCGGGTATCGAGACGTCCGCCCGCAATCGCCTCGGCTGCGCCGCTCACATCTCGTAACGGGGCGAGCGCCCGGTTCGCAGCGAAGCGTCCTCCCAAGGCGGCGAGGGCGGCCACGATCAAGATGCCGCCGAGCAGCACGAGTTGGAGTGTCTCCAAGGTGTCTTCGACGTCGGTAAGCGGCAGGGATTCGAAGTAGACGACGTTGGTGACACCCACATCGTCGAAGCCTCGGATCGGCACGCCGTACACGATCGCAGGAGAGTCTTGGACGACGGATCGGATTCGCCCGGCGTTCCCTTCGAAGGTGAGTGTCTGGAGGTCGACGGGAACATCGTCGAGGCTGAATGCCGTGGCGTCACGTGAGAAGTTCGCGTTGTCGATGATCAGAAGGGGTCGCGAACCCGTTGCCGTGCTCAGCGAGTCAACCACGCCCTGGACTGCGCCGGGGTCGAGGTCACCACCGAGCTGGCGTTGCACGTTCGAGGCATTGGAGAAGGCGAGCTCCTCCGCAATTTCCTCACGGTCAGCGAGCAGTACCTGGCGGGTGGTCGTCAGCGTGATCGCCGCGAGTAGGAAAGCGACGAGTAGCCCGCCAAGGGCGAATGCAACCGTGATTCGGGACCGAAGCCCGAGTCCGAATCGAGACATGTGTGATTGTCAGGCTTGCAGTTTGTAGCCGAGGCCTCGAACCGTCACGACGTACTGCGGATCTGCCGGGTCGGCCTCGATCTTGGTACGCAGACGTCGAATATGGACATCGACGAGTCGTCCGTCGCCGAAGTAGCCATAGCCCCACACCTTCTCGAGAAGTGACTCACGAGAAAAGACTTTGCCCGGAGCGGAGGCCAACTCGACCAGCAACCGGAACTCGGTCTTGGTCAGGTGAACTTCTTCGCCTGCGCGGCGTACAACGCCTTGATCGGGGATGACCTCTAGCTCGCCGAAGATCATGTCTCCAGCGGGGGTGTCGCTCGTGCGGCTTCGGCGCAAGAGTGCGCGGATGCGAGCCGAGAGTTCCTTGGGAGCGAATGGCTTGGTGAGATAGTCGTCGGCTCCAGCCTCGAGACCCGCGACAACGTCGTGGGTGTCGGCGCGAGCGGTGACCATCACGATCGGAACGTCAGACACTCGTCGGATCGAACGGCATACATCGAAGCCATCGATACCGGGAAGCATGATGTCGATAAGCACGACATCGGTCGGATGCTGGCCAAAGGTCAGCAATGCGTCTTCACCGTTGTCGGACTCCGCAACTTCCCAGCCCTCGTCTTCTAGGGCCATGCGCACAGCCGTGCGAATGCGTTCGTCGTCCTCAACGGTGAGAATCCGAGTTCCCACGACATGTCCTCCTGGGCAGACCTACTTGTGCACACTAGGCGCAATTCTGCACAGGGGGTGGGTTTATCAGGCTCCAGCCTCAACCAGCAGGGAGCGCAGTGCGTCGGCGATCCCTGGGGTTGCGACCATCGTCATGTGATCCATCTCGACCACGGCGCCAGCTTCGGCAGCGATCACACGACCCGCCGCGCCATCCCAAGGCTTGATCCCGCGCTCGAAGTACGCGTCGACACGTCCACAGGCAACAGCGCAGAAATCCAATGCCGCGCCGCCGTTACGACGAATGTCTCGGACCCTCGGCAACACGGTGGACAGCGCACGGGCTTGTTCCAAGCGGTCATCGGGGGAGTAGGAGAATCCGGTGGCGACGAGCGCGGAGGGCAAGTCGTCAAGCGTGGTTGGCGCGATGGCCTCACCGTTGCGTGTGGCACCGTTGCCAATGGAAGCCACGAACAGCTCGTCGCGGATCGGATCGAAGACCGCCCCAGCGACGGGGTCACCGTTTATCTCGACACCGATCGACACGCTGAAGCCTGCGAGACCGTAGAGCAGGTTCGTGGTCCCGTCGACGGGATCGATCACCCAGGTCACACCGGTAGAACCGGTTCGGTCGACACCCTCTTCGCCAAGGAATCCGTCGTCCGGGCGTTTGGCCTCGATCATTTCGACCACAGCGTTTTCGGCCCAGGTGTCTATCTCGGTCACCACATCGGTCGAGGTCGACTTAGTAGTCCACGAAAATCCTGCCTCGCGGCGACGGCCTACTTCGGTGCCGACCTCGTGTGCCACCTCAGCTGCCAAGGCGGCGAGTTGGGCTGGATCGTGTTCTGCGGTCATGAGAGTCCTCTTGCTCGACGAGCGCGGTCTCGCGCCTCGATCGCTCGCCATTCGGCCATCGCCCGGAGCGTGAGGACCGCAACGACTGCGACCCCGATCGCAGCGATGACGGCCCCACCAATACTGAGGAGCGCCGCGGTAGTCGCGCAGTCGCCGGTGCATTGAAGGTTCACCACCGACCATCCGATCAGGCCGCCAGCGATCCCGGCGATAACGACCGCGGCGACGGCGGTCAGACGGGCCCATATCGGCGGTGATGCGTCGGGAAGCGCCGTCGCGTCTTGTGGCGAATTCACCCGATCAGACTACCGGCTACGGCTCTCGGCTCTCGACGTGCGCGAGAATGCCGTGTGGCTCACCGCTCGATCCTCCATGTCGACATGGACGCCTTCTATGCGTCCGTCGAATTGGTTCGTCGCCCCGAGCTTCGCGGGTTGCCCGTTGTCGTCGGCGGAACCGGTCGTCGGGGTGTTGTCGCCGCGGCGTCCTATGAAGCGCGCTCCTACGGCGTCCGCAGCGCGATGCCGTCTTCGCAGGCCCAACGCTTGTGCCCCAACGCCGTCTTCCTGGCTGGAGACCACGACCTCTACGGCGAGGTGTCCCAGCGGGTGATGGCGGTGTTTCACGACGTCACGCCACTGGTCGAGCCATTGAGCCTCGACGAAGCATTCCTCGACGTAACCGGGGCCCTGCGAGGTCAGGGAAGCGCGGTCAGCATCGCGAAGGCCATTCGAAAGAGCATCTATGACCAGGAAGGTCTCACGTGCTCTGTCGGGATCGCGCCGAACAAGTTTCTCGCCAAGTTGAGCAGCGAGGAAGCCAAGCCCACACCGTCACGCTCGGGCCCCATTTTCGGTCGGGGCGTATTCGAGATAGAGCCAGGACAGGAACTCGATTACTTGGAGCCGCTCCCCGTGCGAAAGCTCTGGGGTGTCGGGCCAGCGACAGGAACCCGCCTGGCATCGCTTGGAATCGAGACCGTCGGCGAGCTTCGTGCGATGCCCGAGCGTCGCTTGATCGACGCGCTCGGCGCAGCGTCAGGGCGACAGCTCCACGCACTGGCACATGCCCGAGACGATCGCCCGGTCGAACCGGGCCGGGGCACGAAGTCGATCAGTCATGAAGAGACCTTCGCTCACGACATCACCGACCGCGACACATTAGATGTCGAGCTGGTGCGCCAGAGCGACGCCGTGTCGCTGCGACTACGGCGAAACGACCTGGCTGCTCGCACCGTCCAGCTCAAAGTTCGTTTCGGAGACTTCACAACCATCACGAGACGTCGCACGACCGATGGCCACTTCACGTCATCCACCACGGTGTTGGAGCTCGCCCGAAGCCTGTTTAGCGAGATCGACACCACCCCAGGGGTGCGTCTATTGGGGATTGGGGTAGCAAACTTGCTGGAAGACCCCGGTCAGCAGCTGGCGCTCAATTTTGACGACGCAACCGACCCTCAAACCGATGCCATCGTCGACGACGTTCGGGAACGTTTTGGTGCCGGAGCGATCGGTCCCGCCTCCGCTGCAGTCGACGGGACACTGCAGGTAAAACGTCGCGGGGAGCAGCAGTGGGGCCCCAATAGCGGGTAAATCTGCTCAAGCTCGTCATAATTGACCGCCGAAAACGATGAAAACCCCGAAAAAGAGACCGATGGGTCCCTGTAACGCGTTGTAGCGGCAGCCAAGCTGTGAGAAGATTGAATAGCTGGAAGCCGTAGGGGGTTTCAGCAAGTAAGACACACCAACTGAAGGACATCGGGCGAATGCCGCTTTCCGAAGACGAACAACGAATCCTGACTCAAATTGAGCAGCAGTTGTATGAAGACGACCCGGTGCTCGCGCACGAGGTGTCTTCGACCACCGTCTTCACCCACGGCTTCAAACACATCCGTTGGTCCGCTCTCGGCTTTGTTGTGGGCATGGCAGTCTTGCTGCTCACACTCTCCACATCCTTCTGGCTTGCCTTCCTCGGCTTCCTCATCATGTTGGCGAGCGCCTGGTACGGCGAGAAGAACCTGCGCCGTGTTGGCAAGGCCGGCCTGCAACAGGTCACCGGCAACGTTCGTGGATCGGACAATCGCGGATTCTTCGGCGATGCCGGACAGCGTTTGCGTGATCGCATCAACGATCAGAACGACAAGCCAAACAACGACGACCAGAACTAGCAGCTAGCTAGTTCTCCGGCGCGTAGCGCTGTTCTTCGAATCCCGGTTGTCTTAGCCCGGTTTGTGCCTAGCCCTGTGGGCGTAGGTGGCCCCAGACCCCTGATCGGTCGCGCCATACCGTCACTGGACTGGCGTGGTGCCACCACCATTCGAGGCCACCGCGCTTTTCTTTCGCTCGTGCAGCGATCGTTTCGGTGATTTGCTCAGCGGCTGCAGCGCCGTCGCCCGAAACGGCATCGTGTCCGCCGTAGGTAGCGCGTACGACAGCGGTTGCTAGCGGACGAAGTTCTTCAGCTGCATCGTCGTCGGCCTCGGCTACCTCGGCGACGACCTCGGACGGCGTCTTCGATGGATCGGCACTAAAGCCCATGAACTCCAATGCTGCCAGCGTGTTCGACCACGCGAGGCCGATACGTCCACGCGGATCGTCGGCCACGGCTCGGAGTTGTCGACGCGCTCGCCACATGCCGTACAGCAACGGCGTGCCCACGACGATGGTCAACGCGACGAGCGAAAGGAGCCACACGGCAATCGTCGTGGTGCTCACGCCCTGACCGTCGCCGATGACCGTGGTGCCGGTCTCGATGTCGGGAGCGATGGTGGTGGTCGGTGCTACCCCTTGTTGTTCAGCTGGAACCGTCGTGCTCGGAGCAGCGGCGTCAGGGACAGCGAGAGAGCTTCCGGCCTCATCGGTGCCATCACTCGCAGGGCTTGCACCCTCTTGGTCAGGTGGGAAACCGGTGTGGGCTTCGTCGCCAGGAGCGCCGCGGCCTGGTGTGGGCTCAAATCGCAGCCAGCCGATGTCTTCGATCCAGACCTCGGGCCAGGCGTGTGCGTGCTTGCCGGTTACTCGGTAGGCGTCGATCTCGGGGTCGTACTCACCAGGGGTGAAGCCGACGGCAACGCGAGATGGGAGTCCGAGTGCCCGAGCCATCGCGGCGTAGGACCCGGCGAATTGTTCGCAGTATCCGGCTCTTACCTCGAATAGAAAGTCCTCGATGCGCTCGGCGGAGTGTCCCTGCGCAACGTCAAGGTCATAACGGAATCGGGCTGGGTCCCGGAAGTAGTTCTGGAGCGCAAGCGCCTGGGAGTACGGGGTTTGAGCACCAGCTGCGTCAACGATGTCTCGGGCTTCTTGGCGCACCCGTTCGCTGAAGTCATCGGGCAGTTCGAGGTAGCGGTCGGCGATCTCGTCGGGAATGGCGCTTCCGGCGTCTTGAATCGCTGCCAGTTCTCGCTGCGGCACGTTCGACAGGAGGGTGTAGGTCAGGCCATCGGAGTTGGTCCGGTCCCGGTTGACGATCAGGGTTCCCGATGCTCGTTCGTATTCGAGTTCGAGCCCATCGGGGATACTGACGATCTCGGAAGGCTCATAGGCCGCCGGGAGCCAGATCTTGCCGAGTGCTCGAATGTCGAAGGTCTGCAATTCTTGGCGGACGGCCGTGCCGTCGGGCAGGGTCGGAGCCAAGTCGCCGCCGGCATTGTCGAAAGAACCTCGTGATCGCCAGATGCGTCCGTCGAAGACATCGAGTGACGTGATACGCCAGTAATCGGGATTGTCGGTCTGCACGGTAAAGACTTCGACGTCGGGCTGGTCGACGAGACCAGCCTGGATGTCAACGAGCGGCGAGAGTACAACGCGAGGCTCTTCGGGCATGGCGAGTTCGGTGGGATCGAAGATCGCTGGTTCTTCGTAGCCAGGAAGGGCCTGAGCCGCGGCAACGCCGCCGAGCATCGTGGCCACGATGACGCCGAGCCCGACCCGAAGCAGTGAAGCTTGACCGCGTTGGGCGGCTCGCTGGCCGAGCCATGCCCCGGCGGTTTCGGCCTCTGCGAGACGATGGATCAGAACGAAGGCGAGTGCAGCACCAACGAAGACGATCGACGTTTGTACTCGGGCTTGGTCGGCGGCGAAGAACGCACCGAACACAAATACAGCGAGTCCGGGGACCACTGCCTCTACCGGAGCGCGAAGGCGAAAGGCCGCCCAGTCACCCAAGAATGCGACGACCCACATCACGATTGCGATGATGAGAAGAAACGGTGCGGTGACCTCTGCGGGGGCGCTCACTGACTGAAACTGCTCGCCACCCAAACGCAGATCATCGAAGAACCCGACGAGTACATCTTGGTTCAGTAGGGCTGTTGTTTCCACGGTCGTTGGTGGGAACAGCACCGCAGCGGTGCCTACGAGGCCTGCAACTGATGCGATCGTGGCGATCGGAATTCCACCGCCGGCCCAACGGGTGGCGGCAGCGATGATGTGGGCAGCGACCACGGCGGCGGCCACTGGCATGAAAAACGAGGCGTCCGCAAAGAGACGCGCAAAGGTGTAGAGCGTCGCCAAGCTCAAACCGATGAGGGCGAGTTCGCTCGCGAACTCGTAAAAGGACGCGGGTAGGCGGCGGATCGTGCCGCGCCTGCGTGTGATCATGTGGTTGACCTCCTCATAAACAATGACATTCCAGTCGGACGATGTCGGTTCGTTTTGGGGGATCCTTTGTGAATCCTTACCGCGGTCATCGTTTCGCCGCCATCAACGTGGTGATCGCTCGCGACCACACCGAAGCGAGGTCGTCCATCGACCCCAGCTGAATACGGATTTCCCCGGCCCTCGCCTCAGCCAGACTCTCGGTACGTGAGTGGGCCACATCCCACACCGATGGCTGCAAGGTGATGTACATGACACGGCTGAATCCGCTGAGTTCTTGACGGGTCACCGACGCCTGCGCGGTGGTGACGACCACCGCTGCGCCCTGACTGCTCCGAGGCACCGGGGCTGTTCGTGCACTGGGATCGATCGCGTCGACGATCGCCAATGCGCTCAGCGCAGTTTCGACCCCTGACCGGCCGTGCACGTAACCGGTGTCGTGCCCGTCGAGAGTGGTCAAACGAAACGGATCAGCACGGTTGCCCATGGTGGACAACACCGACGCTGCGACAGATGCCGCCTTGTCGGTGGCCTCGACGCTCGGCAGGGCAGCGTTGTCGAAAATGACGGTGAGGTGATTCTGCGTCGGCGACTCGTCCTCTCGCACAATGAGGTCGTCGTGTCGTGCCGATGCACTCCAATTGATTCGCCGGATGTCATCGCCGGGCACATATTGACGCAGCGCATGGAACTCTTCGCTTCGCCCGCCTTGGAACTCAGGAGTGTCGGAAAGGGATCGCCGCTCGGTCGCTGGCGACGGAGGTGTCGGAGGGATAGGAACGACCTCTGGGTACACGACGAGGCGACCAGCGCTCGGCGTTTCGAGGCGTCGTATCGCGAGTCCGAAAGGGTCGGTGGCCTCGAACTTGACCGGCCCCAGTGTCACGATGCCGCGACGTTCGGTCGGTAGCCGGTACGCGGCCTTCGTGACCTCGTCCGCAGTGAGCGGGCTGATGTAGAGCTGGGCCCCGGAGGTGCCTTCGACGTGGTCGGTCATCCGCATAACCGGTGACCGTGACGATCCGTTTCGAAGCGCCAATTCGACCCGGCCGACCGCTCCCACGTGAAGTCTCGGAGGGTTGACGCTTCGGGCCACGGCGAGGCTGAGCGGCCGCATGACCGCAATGATGATCGCTGCGATCACCAAAGCCAGCAGTACGCCGCCGACGATGTAGAGCTCTTGGAGACCGAGGATTCGGCCGGCGATAATGCACGCGACGCCAAGCGCTAGTCCCGTCCATCCTCGGAGTGTGGGCATCGCTAACCGACTCGAGGAACCGCTACCGAAGCGAGTACCTCGTCGATGATGTGTTCTGGCCCCGAGCCGGAGAGTTGGGATTCGGGGGTCAGCATCACACGATGGGCCAGTACCGGTCGAGCCAACGCCTTGACGTCGTCGGGGATGACGAACGCCCGTCCTGATGCAGCGGCCAGAGCCCTCGATGCCTGTTGCATGGACAGAACAGCTCGCGGTGACAATCCGAGCCGCAGACCCGGATGGGTGCGGGTGGCGCCAGCGAGATCGAGTAGATAGTTCTTTAGCTCAGGTGCGACATGGACCGACTTTAGTGCGTTGGTCATCATCACGATGTCCGACGGCGAAACCGCTTGACCGAGTTCGGTGATGGTTTGGCCTTCGCCCTGGGAATCGAGGATCTCTAGCTCCGCGGCCCGATCGGGATAGCCCATGGACAACTTCATCAAGAAGCGGTCGAGCTGTGATTCAGGAAGGGGATAGGTGCCTTCGTGGTCGAGTGGGTTTTGGGTAGCGATCACCATGAACGGCGTGGCCAGCTCATGGGTTGATCGGTCGACGGTGACCTGGCGCTCAGCCATTGCTTCAAGCAGCGCAGATTGGGTCTTGGGCGAGGCACGGTTGATCTCATCGGCGAGAACAACGTTGGCGAACACGGCCCCAGGACGGAATTCGAACTCGCCAGAACCGCGGTTCCAGATCGACATACCGACGACGTCGGCGGGCAGGAGGTCAGGGGTGAACTGGATTCGGCCGTTCGAACCGCCGACGGTTTGGGCGAGGGCCTTGGCCAACGTGGTCTTTCCGAGACCAGGCGAATCCTCGATGAGTACGTGTCCTTCGGCAATGAGCGCCAGCACAGCGAGTTGCACGACGTCGTGTTTGCCCCGGATGACCGTCTCGATATTGTCGACGATCGACCGAAACAACGCAGAGAACGTTTCGGACTTAGTCGTTGGCGTAGCGGTCACCCACTGGCTCCTTAGCATGGACGAGTATCTCCCATGCTAGTTGTGACGTAGCACGAGCGATACGTCAGAGCCGTGGTGGAACCAAAGAAGCTCAACAGAATGCCGACAGAGGAAGCGCTGGGACCAGCAATGTCATCCAACCTGAAATGGCTAGCGAGCAGTGGTCGAACCGTGATGACTCGACCGGACCTCTGGCCGACAGCCATTTCTGTGCTCAAACGACATGCGCCGGCACGGTGGTGGACCCGCCGACCGTTCCTGCCCGTTCCCGACGGCGACTGGATGGACTTTCGCTTCGAAACGGCGTTCGGAGAGAGTACGGGACGCCCCGACAGCGAACAGCTCATCGAATATCTCGAATGGTCCCGGAGCTGGAACTACCTGTAGTTCTACCCGCTGACGACACCCAGGGCCGCAGCGCTGGCTTGGTAGATGGCCTCGGGGGAGAGGTCTGTTCCTATTGCCGCTGTTGTCATGTCGCTCTTCGCTCGTTCTCGGTCGGCTCCGTCCATAGGGAAGAGCTCGAGTATTTCCATTGGGTCCCAGCGGCGCAGCACGGCCACCTGAAACCTGGCGGCGTTTCGAGTTCTGCGCTGGGAGATTCCCACGAGCTTTTTGCCGTCGACGGTGAGTTCGCCGGGCCCCAGGCCTGCAAAACACACAAGGTCAGACCATTCGGTGTTGACCATTGGGCCGTTGTGGGACTCGCCCACGACGCCAAGGGAGGTGAGCGCGGTTCGCAATCGGTCGCTAAGCCACGCGAACGACTCACCGACATCGTCGCTCCAACCCGGGTGATCCCGGGTGAGGATGACATCGAACCAGATCAATTGGTCGGCGCCCACCAATACCGCTCCGCCGCCACTTCGACGGCCAACTACCTCAATCTCTCGCTGGCGGCACACGTCGTGATCGACCGAATCGATGGATTGGCGGCTACCGAGCACCAGGGTCGGGTTCTGCGCTAGCAACGGGACCCACATCGCTGGTGTCTTGACCGTCGAAGGGTCTCGGGCGTGGAACGTGCCTACCGGCTCGTCGAAATAGGCCAATTGCAGCACGACAGGAAGCCTATCGAAGCCAGCGTCACGTCAATTTTGGGCCGCGATATGCACTTTTCTCCCACTTCGCGCCACCTTCGCTCTACTCGACGGCGATCCTTGGCAAAGCGTTCTCCAAAAGTGTTGAAAAATCAATTCAAATAGCCACCCATGAGTGGAGATCTTCGGGATCAAAAATCGGCGACAACTACCTCAACTTTTAGATGGATTTGACGAAAGGTGGGAGGAAATGCTTGCCTGGTGGGAGGAAGTGTCATATGGTGTCACCCCATGGAGTACGGCACCACCCCCGCACGAGATGAAAGGAAGAGCGAAGTTGTTCGTCGACCACTTCGAGCATTCGCTCGACGCCAAACATCGTTTGGTCCTTCCCTCGAGCTATCGCAAGATTTTGGGCGACCGGGTGTACCTCGCCCCGCAGGACAATTCCCTGGGCGTGTACTCCGTGGACGAGTTCGAAGCGGTGGCCAACCGGTTGCTCGACCAAGTTCGAGCCAAGGAAGCCGACCCGCAGACAGCGGTAGCGTTCGCGTCGAAGACGGTCGATACATCGATCGACAAAGCCGGACGAATCACGCTTCCGGAGCGATTGCGCTCCTTCGCGAATCTGACCGACGAAGTCATCGTGGCGGGTGTAATCACCCACGTGCAGATCTGGGATCGCGATCGCTACGTAGCGATGCAGGAACAGTTCGACGATGTGGTGTTGACGCAGTTTCAAAGCGGAGGCGCGATCAATTGAGGTCGGGGCACTCCGCCACTGACTCTTTACACAGTAGTAGCAGCGAGTTGGGTCGGAGGGTCGGCTGACCAAATTGCATATACGAGCAAAGCTCGTTCATTGACAGTCTCTCGGTTGGCAGATGGAAGGCCCCTACTCCGCCCGCTTGCCATCAGCTCGATC
>CAZTDG010000089.1:0-2639 GCA_964612655.1 uncultured Acidimicrobiales bacterium
ACGTAGAACAAGGCCCGGTACTCGAAGTTGAAGGCATCACGGTCGGTGCGGTCGAAAGCGTGCAGGGCATCAGCTGGACCGAGGTCGAAGTCGTCGGTCAGTCGAACCACGCGGGAACGACGCCTATGAGTCTTCGAAAGGATCCAGGCTTTGTCGCCGCGGCATGCGCGCAGTTCGCTCGCGAGCTCGCCCTGGAACTCGGGCACCCGCAGGTTGCGACGGTGGGCCGGATCGACCTGCATCCGAACCTCGTCAACGTCGTCGCCGCAAAGGCCACCTTCACCGTCGATCTCCGCAACACCGACGAATCTGTACTGCAGGAGAGCGAACGGCGCTTCGACGAATTTCTTCAGGCCACCGTCGAGGCCGAAGGCTGCACCGTAACCACGCGGACGCTCGCCCGGTTCGAGCCCGTCTTATTCGACGCAGGCACAGTCGATCTCGTCGAGTCGACCGCCGCGTCGCTCGGCTACTCGGTCAAGCGGATGCCATCAGGCGCAGGCCACGATGCCCAGATGCTGGCCCGAGTGTGTCCGACCGCGATGATCTTCACGCCGAGCGTGAACGGCCTCAGCCACAATCCCGCCGAGTACACGGCCCCCGAAGACCTACTCGCCGGCTCCAACGTCCTGCTTCACACCATGCTCGCCCTCGCCGGCACGGCCTAGGAGTTCTAGGAACGTTGGGCATGAATTATTCATGCTGGTCGTTCCCAGATTCCCAAAAGGGGCGTGGGGTAGGGTCGCGGCGTGACACAGTCCGCGTTGGAAGAGCAGCACCCACACACTCCGCATGGCTCGTCGCCGCCGTTGACGCCGATGGCCTTGGATGTGCTGCTCGATCGCATTGCCCACGAGTGGGAGACCCGCAACAAGATCTTCGATCTGCCGACCGCGCGTATCTGGTCACCGGACGCCGACGTCGATCTTGGATTCGAGTTCCTCGGTCGCCTGTGCGCAACGCCCGTCGGCCCAGCCGCTGGCCCCCACAGCCAACTCGCCCAAAACATCGTTCTGTCATGGCTCGGTGGGTCTCGACTGTTCGAGCTCAAGACCGTCCAGATCCTCGACGAATTGGAGATCCCTCGACCGTGCATCGACATGGCGACGATCGGCTACAACGTCGAATGGAGCCAAGAGCTTCGCATCCCGCAGAGCCTCACCGAATACGTGAAGGCATCGATGCTGCTCGACATCTTGAGCCGCTGGGAACCCCTCGCACCGCACCTCGGTGACGGTCCGGGACCACACGTATTCGATATGTCGGTTGGCTATGACCTCGCCGGTATCTCCACCCCGGATGTTTCCGCGTTCATCGATGGGATGCGCGACGCCACCGCCGAAGTAGATCGTCTGCGGGGCTCGATTCCCGATTCGTTCGCGGAGTTCCGAGACCTCGACTTCACCACGCGGTTGTCGGACACCTTGACCTTGTCGACCTTTCACGGCTGCCCGCCCGACGAGATCGAGTCGATCACCAAGCACCTGATCGACGTGCACGAACTCGACGTGATCGTAAAGCTCAACCCCACGCTGCTCGGCTACGAAACCGTGGCGAGCATCGTGAACGACGAGCTCGGGTACACCGAGGTCGACGTCAAAGAAGAGGCGTTCGCCGAGGACCTACAGTTCGACCGAGGCATCGAGCTGATCGGCGAACTCCGCGACTACGCCGCCGAACGCGGGCGACGGTTTGGGATCAAGCTCACGAACACACTCGTGGTGAACAACGCGAAGCAATGGATGCCAGACGACACGATGTATCTGTCGGGTCCGCCGCTGCATGTCTTGGCGATGACCCTGCTCGACACGTTGGCGACGGCGTTGCCGGGACAGCTCGATATCCCGGGTCACGATGGCGACATCATGGTTAGCTTCTCGGCGGGCATCACCAAGGAGAACCTGTCCGACGCGATTGCGGCGGGCGTCAACCCGGCCACGGTGTGTTCTGACCTTTTGAAACCCGGCGGGTACGGGCGGCTCAAACCGATGCTGAAGGCCTTGACGAGAGACGTTGCAGACAGTGGTAACAGCGACCTCGCCTCGTATCGCGCTTTTCGCCAAACATTTGCGACGAGCCATGAACACGGCAGCGTGATCCAGCAGTACGTTGCCGAACTTCATGATCATGGCAAAGGCCAATACTCGTTTGAATCGAATCAGAAGATGCCCCGCGAGGTCGAGAACGACCTCGAGATGTTCGGCTGTGTGTCTTGTAACTTCTGCATCACGGTGTGCCCGAACGATGCGTTCTTCTCGATCCCGAGTCTCGTCGACACTGGGCTCGAATCCATGGACGGCAGCCGTCAGCAGTACCTGCTCTTCAGCGAACTCTGCAACGAGTGCGGGAACTGCATGACCTTCTGCCCAGAGGACGGTGACCCGGCCATGATCAAGCCGCGGCTCTACACCGATGCCGAGGTGTTCGACTCACGGGACACCCCGGGCGTCCTGCTCGGTAACGACGGACTGACCAGCCGCGGGATCGACGACGACTCGTTCGATCTGGTCAAACGCCTGCTCGCCGCCCAGAAGGGCAACCCGCTCGGCTAGTACTCACGCAAGCGTCGCCCGCTAGTTCAACCAGTCGGTGGCGGCGGTTGTGACTGCTGTGCCTGCCGTTTTTCGAATATGTGATCG
>CAZTDG010000089.1:2739-11606 GCA_964612655.1 uncultured Acidimicrobiales bacterium
CGATGCCGCCGATCGGCCACCACCAGAAGACAACGAGCGACAACTGCGTCGGAATGACAAACTCGAACGGCGTGACAAAGAGCGCAATAAGCCCCACGATCCACACCACGGTCAGGGTCAGTGCGATCCGGGCGTTGCTCATGACGGCGAGAGTGCCGTCGCTAGCCCGCGTCGCTCGTGCTCGGTGGCTGTCGCAGCGCCAACTACGCTCAGGTCATGACGACTCGTACCCTTCGCGTTGCTGCCGCTCAGCTCGGACCGATAGCCAAGGACGAGCCCCGCGCCGACGTGGTGGAACGCCTGCGAGTGATGCTCGCCGAAGCAGCCGACAAGCGAGCCGAGCTGGTGGTGTTTCCCGAGCTCGCGCTCACGACGTTCTTTCCCCGCTGGTTTACCGAGGACATCGCCGGTCACGACCACTACTACGAGACCGAGATGCCGTCGGCGGAAACCCAACCGCTCTTCGATGACGCTCAGCGACTCGGGGTTGGCTTCTGCCTCGGCTATGCCGAACTCACCCCCGAGGGCGAACGTTTCAACACCACGGTCCTCGTCGAACGTGATGGCTCGGTCGTGGCGAAGTTCCGCAAGGTTCACATCCCCGGCCACGAGAACGACGAACCGTGGCGCCCGTTCCAGCATCTTGAGCGTCGCTACTTCCAAGAGTCAGACGCGGGGTTCCCGGTGCACCGGGCCTTCGACGGCATCGTCGGCATGGCGACGTGCAACGATCGCCGTTGGCCAGAGACCTATCGAGAGATGGGCCTCCAGGGTGTCGAGCTGATCATGATTGGCTACAACACCCCAATCCACTACGCGCCGGATCCCGGTCAAAACGCATTGCAGGGATTCCACAACCATCTATGCATGCAGGCCGGTGCCTACCAGAACGGCACTTGGGTTGTTGGGGTGGCCAAGGGCGGCACCGAAGAAGGTGTGGAGTCACTGGCGCAATCGGCCATCATCGCACCGAGCGGACAGATCGTGGCGCAGGCCATCACCACCGGCGACGAAGTGATCGTGGCCGATTGCGATCTCGACTGGTGCAAGAACTTCAAAGAGACGCTCTTCGACTTCGCTCGCTATCGACGCCCCGAGCTCTACGGGCGCATCACCAACCAGAAGGGCGTTATCGAACCCGACTGACGAAGTCGGGCTTTTGTAACGTGTCGAGGTGGTTGTGAACGAGCTGGCATCAAACCAAACGCCAGGCCTGGTCTGCGCGCACAATCACTTCTATTCATCGCTGGCTCGGGGCATGCCGGCTCCGCCGCGAACACCAACGGACTTCGCGGAGATCTTGGAACTGATCTGGTGGCGTCTCGATACGGCGCTCGATCTCGACCTCATCTATCACTCGGCTCGTTTGGGCGCCTTGACGGCGCTTGAAGCGGGCTGCACCGCGGTGATCGACCATCACGAATCACCCAACGCGATCGAAGGTTCGCTGTCGGTAATTTCCGATGCCTGTGCCGAAGTCGGCGTACGGGTGAACTGCGCGTATGGCGTCACCGACCGTCACGGCGCCGA
The DNA here is from genome assembly GCA_964612655.1 of uncultured Acidimicrobiales bacterium. Taxonomy (GTDB): domain Bacteria; phylum Actinomycetota; class Acidimicrobiia; order Acidimicrobiales; family SHLQ01; genus SHLQ01. The sequence continues at coordinate 4,270 of CAZTDG010000089.1, forward strand.
CGGTGCTGCTGCCGGTCTAGCCGAGAACGACCGCTTCCTCTCCGACGGGGGAGTGGGCAAGGTTGGGCTACATGCGGCCTTCACCTGTACCCCCGACACGATCGCGGCCGCGGCCGAGTTGGGCCGCAAACACGGGGTGGGCGTGCACGTCCACGTCGCCGAAGGACCGGACGACACCTGGCAGATGCTCGATGGCCATACCAGCGACGACTGGCTGCTCATCCACGGCGTACACCTCCCCGACGATCACGGGCTTGCCGGAACCTTGGTGCATAACCCGCGGTCGAACATGAACAACGCGGTGGGCTATGCGAACCCTCGACGATTCTCCAACCCGGTGGCATTGGGGACCGACGGCATTGGTTCGGACATGCTCGACGAGTTCCGAGTCGCGTTCCTCAAAGCTCGAGAGGTCGACGTGACGGCTACCCCCGACGTCATGTGGAGTTGGCTCGAAACGGGATGGGACCTTTTCCCCGAGGCCCGGAACGACGTCGTCACCTGGAACTACGACGTAATGGACCCGTGGCGTCTCGCCTACACGACCGCTGTATCGCCGCAGCAGGTCGAGATCGATGGCAACGTTATGCTCGCCGACGGCGTGCCGACCCAGGTCGATGCGGCCGAGATCAAAGCCAAGGCCGCAGAGGCGGCTCTCAAACTCTTTTCCAAAATCGACGAACTCTAAGCTGGGACAGTTAGGGATAGCCCCTAACTGTTCGGACAGGAAGACACATGACGAATACTGCTGACGCCCCTGCCGAAGGTCTCGCCGTATTTGGTGAGTTTGCTGACGATGGCCAGGGCGCGTACGACAATGCGGTGCAGCGGTTCCGTGAGCGCAACATCGTGCTGCCGACCTTCGCGCAGCTTCGTGACCCATCGACCATTCCCGCGTCGATCGTCGATCAACTGAGTGGCGTCGAGAAGGACGCAGCCGACGCCCGCAACCTGTTCCGGGTGCACTGGTTCAACGAGCATGCAGACGCGCCCGGCGACAACTTCCCCGGTCTGGTCGACGTGCCGACCCACATCGAGTTGCCCAGCGAGATGACCGGCGTCGACGCCCGAATCGTGCTGGCCTTCGGCAACCGGTTCCCGATGATCCGGGCGCACAAGGTGCTAGCGGCGTACAGCTGCCTGGTCGCTCGGTTGGTTACTGGCCGCTTCGACCCGACACAGAACCGCGCCATTTGGCCAAGCACCGGAAACTACGCCCGCGGCGGCATCGCGATCTCCAAGATCATGGACGTCCGAGGCGTTGCGATCTTGCCCGAGGGCATGAGTCGTGAGCGGTTCGAGTGGCTAGAACGATGGACGATCAATCCCGAAGAGGACATCATCAAGACCTTCGGTACCGAGAGCAACGTGAAGGAGATCTACGACGCCTGCAACGAGCTCTCACTCGATCCTCGCAACGTGATCCTCAACCAGTTCAGCGAGTTCTCGAATCACGTCGGGCACTACGCCGTGACCGGCCCTTCGCTCGAGACGGTGTTCAACGATGTCACGAAGGACACCGGCGGCAACCTGGCCGCGTATGTGTCGGCGTCGGGTTCAGCGGGAACCTTGGGAGCGGGCGATTACCTGAAGGACGCCCACGGGGCCAAGATCGTGGCCGTCGAAGCGCTCGAGTGCCCGACCATGCTTCACAACGGGTTTGGCGAGCACAACATTCAAGGCATTGGCGACAAGCACATCCCACTGATTCACAACGTCACCAACACCGACTTGGTGGTCGGCGTGAGCGACGATTCGACCAACCGGCTCGACATCATGTTCAACAACCCGGCTGGCAAGCGCGTGCTCGCCGAGCGGGGTATGGCGCCTGAACTCGTCGACATGCTCGTGGACTTTGGGTACTCATCGATCTGCAACACGCTGGCTGCGATCACCGCGGCGAAGGCGATGAACCTCGGCTCCGACGACGTGATCATGAGCGTGGCCACCGACGGCAGCGACCTCTACAACTCCGACCGCGAACGAATCATGAGCCAGTACTACGGCAGCGGATTCGACGACGCAGATGCCAACGAGGTGTTCGAGAACCATCTGGTCGGTCTGCCAACCGAATCGATGGATATGGGCGACGTCGAACGCAACCGAGTGTTCAACCTTGGCTACTACACCTGGGTAGAACAACAAGGCGTCGAGATCCCCGACTTCGAGGCCCGTCGTAGCCAAGAGTGGTGGGGCGGGCTCCGCCACCTCGCCGACACATGGGACACCATGATCGAAGGCTTCAACGACGCCACCGGCGCAAGCTTCGGATAGTTGGAGGCGGCGGTGCGGAGCGGACTCGGCGGACCTTGGTCTTCGTGGTCTACTGGTGGGTCTTGGAATTCTCAGCCCTCGCCATTTCATGGTTGCGTAGGCGAGCGGTAGATGCAACGTTTGAATGGGTCGGGAACCAGATTGAATTGGGCGGCGTCATAGGGATATGAGAAAACACGTCCTCCTCGTTTTTGTCTTTGCACTAGTGGTCTCGGCTTGTGGAGGCACATCCTCCTCCGCTGCTGGAGAGCTGGAAGTATGTGCGTGGAACGGGGTCCCCAATTGGGCGGAGGAACCCGTCAACGGCGTCAATCTCCGCGCTAACTTCCCCGATCATTCCGCTGGAGACTTGGTGACTTTCGACTGGGAGATCGACGAAGGTGTCAGCGAGGTCGTGGTGGGCGATGAGTGGCTCGTCACGTGCTTCAACGGACAGGACGTCAATCCTGTGGCGTGGCAAGCCAATGGGGTCTTTGGCGATGAGCCGAATTTTACGTTGCCGAGTGAAGGGCTAGGCGGTGACGATGACGGATGGGATCCTCTTCCAGCCACGGTCGCCGTGCCACCGGATGCTCCGAGAGGCTTCTACACCGTCAGGGTTGAGGGCGTTGTCTTTGGTGCCGATGGCGAGAGTCTCGGCGTGACCGAGTTCGACGCGTCGTTCCTCATCGTCGCCGCCGGGTGAATCAAGGGGACATATAGTTCGAACGTGACCGAGACCAACCCGTTCATTAGATATCGAGAGCGACTCGATAGCTACGCGGCAGTTCGTGATGGTCAGATGACCGACGAGCAATGGGTCGACATTGTTTCTTCGCTCGATGATGCCATTGCGGGTATCGAAGGGCACGGATTCGCCGAGACCCCGGTCGTGCAGGCGGTCGAGCTCGCCAATGCAGCGGGCCTCGATGTGGACCTCTGGATCAAAGCCGAACCGAACAACGTGGGTGGTTCGCACAAGGCACGCCACCTCATGGGTGCAGCGATCCACATGTTGGTCGCCGAAGCACTCGGTGCGCCAAAGACCGAACGCCTCGCCATAGCGAGCTGCGGCAACGCGGCCATGGGTGCCGGTGTCGTGGCCGCGGCAATGCAGCGCCCGTTGGATGTCTTCGTGCCAACCTGGGCCGAGACGAGCGTGGTCGATCGATTGACAGAGCTTGGGTCGACGGTCAACACCTCCGAACGACGAGACGGCGAAGTGGGCGACCCGGCCTACCTACGTTTCCGAGAAGCGGTCGACGCTGGCGCTGCGGCATTCAGCGTGCAGGGAACCGACACTCCGACCACCTTCGACGGGGGCCGGACGCTCGGCTGGGAACTCGCCGAGCAGCTGCCCGACATCGACGCCCTCTACATCCAGGTCGGTGGGGGAGCGCTCGCCACTTCGGTATCGATGGCCGTGCCCGGCGCCCGTTTGCACCCCGTGCAATCGGAAGGGTGCGCGCCGCTTCGCCGAGCGTGGGACCTGCTCGCTCCCGACTTCGACTTTGCTTCGGCGGAGCAGAACCCCGACGCCTACATGTGGGCGTGGGACGATCCGCAGAGCTTCGCCACCGGCATCCTCGATGACGTCACCTACGACTGGCTGCCGCTACTCCGACGTACTCACGCCACCGGCGGCGAACCGATCGTGGCCTCCGAGGAGTTCGTCGTCGCCGCCTACGACATGGCTCACACCCACACCGACATCAACGTGTGCGCAACCGGAGCGTCGGGCCTAGCGGGCCTCCTCACGCAGGCGCCGACCACCAACGAACGTGTAGCCCTCCTCTTCACCGGCATCGACCGCACCAATTGAGATTTGTACGTAAAAACTGACCGTCACGGTCGAAAATCCCGTACAAATCCTGGATTGCGCTGTCTGAGGGGTGTGGTGGCGTACCGTACGGTATGGCTGAGTTCAGACTGAACGGCGCAACGGTCACCGTTGCTGATCATCACGAGCATTTGCTCACGGCGCTTCGTGATGAGCTCGGTGTGCTCTCACCCAAGGACGGCTGCGCACCATCAGGGCAGTGCGGTTGTTGCACGGTGATGGTCGACGGCAAGGCTCGAGTCGCCTGCCAGACCTCGCTCGAGAAGACCGAAGGCGCCGAGGTACTCACCCTCGAAGGGCTGAGCGACGACGAGCGCAACCGCATGGTCGCAAACTTCGCCGCCCACGGCGCGTTGCAGTGTGGGTTCTGCACGCCCGGCATCGTCATGCGCACCAAGGCCATGGTCGACAAGAAGGGCGCCGATCTCACCCGAGAGAATGCCGCGGCTTTGCTCGGTGCGCATCTGTGCCGCTGCACTGGCTACATCAAGATCCTCGACGCGATCGAGGACATCGCAGCGGGCGAAGTGCCGGTGATGGTGACGGGTTCGAGCGTCGGTGCACGTGGCGTTAAGTACGAAGCGGCGGCCTTCACGCTTGGCGAACGGCCCTTTATCGATGACCTCATGCCCGACGGACTGCTCCACGGCGCGGTGCACCTGAGCGAACACGCCCGGGCCGACATCGTTGCCATCGACACCGCCGCGGCCGAGGCCGTCGACGGCGTAGTGGCTGTGTTCACCGGCGCCGATGTGCTCGGTGAGTTGCGCAGTGGTCTCATCCACAAGGACTGGCCGGTCTTCATTCCCGTCGGCGGTCGAACCAGCTACCTCGGCGACGTGCTGGCTCACGTGGTGGCCGAGACTCGAGTGATCGCTCGTCATGCGGCGACGTTGATAGACGTGACCTACGACGTCCATGAACCGATCACCAACCCGAACGAGGCGATCGCGGAGGGTGCCGACGACGCGGTCTGGACGCTCGACGGAAACATCCTTTCGACGTCCACCTATGCCCGCGGCGACGCCGAGGTCGGTCTTGGCAGCGCGGCCCATGTGGTGCGTGAAACCTTCCAGACCCAACGCATCGATCACGCCTTCGTCGAACCCGAATCGACTCTGGCCGTTCCCGTTCAACCCGGTGAGCCCCTACCTATCGTCGGCACCGCAGGCGATGCCCCGCTCACGTCGGACGAGCGTCGTCTCTACGTCTACTCCGGTGGCCAAGGCATTTGGGACGACCGCAACGACATCACCCGCATCCTCGATGTGGAACCAGGCACGGTCATCACCGAACTCGTCTCCAACGGTGGCGCGTTCGGCGGCAAAGAAGACATGTCGAACCAGGGCCAAACCGCACTCGCGGCATGGCTGCTCGACCGCCCGGTCAAGACCACGTTCTCTCGTGAGGAGTCGCTGCTGGTCCACACCAAGCGCCATCCGATCAAGATGCACTACGAAGCTGGCTGCGACACCGAAGGGCACCTGACCGGTCTCCGTATTCGTATGGTCGGTGACTCCGGCCCGTATGCGTCGGTCGGCATGAAGGTGCTCGAACGCGCTGCCGGTCACGCATCGGGGCCATACGTGTGCGCCAACATCGACGTCGAAGCGATCGCTGCCCGAACCAACAACTCGGTGTGCGGAGCCTTCCGCGGGTTCGGCGCCAACCAGGCCCAGTTTGCGATGGAGGGCGTGCTCGATCGCTTGGCGGACATGGTCGGCATCAGTGGCTGGGAGATTCGCAGCCGCAACGTCATCACCCCCGGCGTGGTGTGGGGCCCAGGCCAGATCATGGACGACGGTTGCCTCGGCGCTCGAGAGTGCCTCGACGCAGTGAAGCCCGCGTACGACGAGGCGATGGCTGCGGGCAAGGCGGTCGGCTTGGGTCTCGGGTTGAAGAACTCTGGTCTTGGCAACGGCTTCAAAGAAATCGCCAAAGCCGTCGTGCACTTCTGCGACGACGGACCTCCGGAGCATCCGGAGCGGGGCACAGTCGAGGTGCGTCACTGCTGGACCGAGATGGGCCAGGGCATCCACACCGTCGCCCTCCAAGTCGCCGCACAGGAACTCGCGATCGACCCCGACCGCATCGACGTGATTGTCGACTCGACCCGTGAGCTCGGCGCTGGCCAGACCACCGGTAGCCGAGGCACGCTCATGGGTGCCGGTTCGGTGAAGGACGCGTGCGAGAAGGCGGTCGCCGATGGTTGCAAGATCGGTGTCGACTACGAGGGTGAATATCGGGTCGACTGGACAAACTCGTTGAACGATGGGTTGGAGAACCCGATCATTCACTCCACGTTCGGGTACGCCGCGCAGATGGTCGTGATCGATCCCGATTCGGGCGACATCGAGAACGTGGTCGCGGCTCACGACGTAGGCAAGGCGGTGAACCCGTTGCTCTGCGAAGGTCAGGTGGAAGGCGCCGTGCATATGGGCCTCGGCTACGCCCTAAGTGAAGGGTTCCCGTGCGACGAGAACGGCAAGCCGCTCAACGACACGCTTCGTAGCTTGGCCATCATCCGCCCGAAGGACATGCCGCCTGTCGACGTCATCCTGGTCGAAGCCGCCGAACCCAACAGCCCCTATGGCATCAAGGGCGTCGGCGAGATCGGGTTGGTCCCAACCGCAGGCGCGGTGGCCGCAGCGATGCACGCCCATGACGGCGAGTGGCGCAACGAGCTTCCCCTCGTCAACGAGAAGAACCGAGAGCGACCCGACGCCTGGTCCTAGATGGGCCGACTGCCGGCCGCGACGGTGGCTAGAAACTCTCGAATCTTTGTCGCCACTAATTGCGGGTACTCCTCGTGCACGAACAGCTTCGCGTTCGGCATCGTTACGAACGTCGTCGCCCCAGCAAACTGTCGGACCATGTCACGGGCCTTCTCAATGGGGAAGAACGTGTCGTCCTCACCGAAGATCAGCAGGGTGTCCATCGTGAGCTCTGCATGGACATCGGCGAGCGCATCGATGTCGTCGAGCGAGAAGTTGCGAATCATCTCGACAACGCCGGCCATCGCCTCGGGGTCAGCGAGGATCGGGTCGAGCAGGTTCGCTCGGAACTCGCCATTGAGGAATGACGTGTCGTGCACGGTTCCGCCGAGGATCAGGGGTGTCCGTGCGACGAACCGATTGCCCATGCTGAAACCGAACATGTGCCGCGCGCCGGGCAGGGCGCCGAGCAACTTGAACAACACGACGAGCTTCGCGTGGTCGTTCGGGATCTCCGTTCCGATGAGAAC
>CAZTDG010000090.1:0-5886 GCA_964612655.1 uncultured Acidimicrobiales bacterium
AGTCGATCTCATCGATGAAGATGATCGCTCGGCCCATCTTGCGGGCGTTCTCGAACAGGTCACGAACACGGCTTGCGCCGACGCCGACGAACATTTCCATGAAGTCCGAACCCGTGACCGACATGAACGGCACACCGGCTTCGCCAGCTACCGCACGAGCGATAAGGGTCTTGCCCGTACCGGGAGGGCCTACCAAGAGCATTCCCTTAGGGGTGCGGGCACCGATTTCTGAGAATCGATCGGGGTTCTTCAAGAAGTCGACTACCTCGGTGATCTCCTGCTTGACACCTTCGTAGCCGGCAACGTCATCAAAGGTCGTGCCCGGGCGTTCGGTGGTGTAGGTCTTGGCTTTGGAACGCCCGACCGACATGATGCCGCCGACTTGGCCTTGTGCTCGGCGTTGCATCCAGACGAAGAACGCGATCAGTAGACCGACCGGCAACAAGAAGAACAGGAGTTGGAGCAGGGCGCTCTCGGTCGGGGTGGAGAAGTTAACGCCGATATCAGGATTGTCATCGGTCGCGGCTGGAACGTTGTTGCTCAGCAGCTCGAGCTCCTCATCGGATGCTGGTACCGGACCGCTGGTGACAAACACCTGGCCACTGTCGTCAGCGCGCTCGAAGAGGATCTCGCCGGTGTTGTTGTTGCGGTCAACACTCTCAATGCTCGAATCCCGGAGCCAAGCGAGGTACTGGGAGAAGGAAACCTCTTCGCCTGCTGTACCACGGGGGATAAACGCGAGAAGAAACAGGATCAGGAGGGCGAAGAGCCCCCAAATCGCGTACTTCGACGGCCCGGAGCGTTCTTGGCCCGCTTGGCCCGGTGGGGATGACTTCTGTTGGTCTTGCGACATGCTTTCACCCTAGTTGCTTACCGGTCCTCGTCGGAGCCGGGAGACTTCGTGTTAGGAATCAACCCATAATCTCGGGCTTAATTCCGGATCTCTCTTCGATTTTGAACTCTTCAGCCCGACTTTAGATTTCGTTTGGCTGGGTTTTCGGCCGCCTAGCAGCCCGCCCCTCCATTGTGCGCAGCTCTCGGCCGTTTGCGTCGGCTCCGATGGCCAGCGGTACGTACTGAGGTAATGACACTTTTCGTAATCATGTTCGCGCGGTCCGCGCGCAGGCGGGGGAAGGTGACTAGCGTTGTACTCATGAAGCGTCACTGCGCCCGACCAACGTGTTCCGTCGCCGCTGCTGCCACGATGTCGTACGACTACGACTCCCAAGTAGTGTGGATCGAAGACCTCCATCCCGAGGGCCATCCCATGACTCACGATTTGTGCGCGCAACACGCTGACCGTTCAACACCACCAAGTGGTTGGGAGCTGCGCGATGAGCGCGCTCCACGAGGGATTTACGCGTTGCACGTCGCTAGCTAGTGGCCATCCAAGATCGGCTGGCCGCGAAGTCTTCCGGCGCCGGGCACGAGCGCTCGTCGATCACCACGTGGGGATTGCCCGAAGCTGGTATTGCCTGGATTACGTCGACCTTCATCGGCAGCGCGCTCTTCGTGCTGGCGATTCAGTCGGGCGGCTTCTCGACCCTGACCTCCGACAACGTCGGCGGACACTTTGGCCAAGCTGCCGGCCAACTAGCGAGTGGCCAAGAACTCTCCAGCAACGCGGTTCCGGTAGCGCTCCAACTGTCTCTCCTCTTCCCAGGCTGGATCCTGCTGCTTGGAACGGCTTGGGTCATCGCTGCTGTTCTGAAACGGGATCGACCCGGCTGGTCGCTGCGCGGTAAGTGGACCGATGTGCCGCTCGGCGTGTTCACCGGCCTGGTGCTACAAGTCCCGATCCTCACCATCGTGGTCCTGCTTATGGAACTGATATTCGGCGAGATTGAGCCAACGGGGCGAGCGCAGGCGTTGGTAGACGGTGCTTCGTCGTCAAACCTCGTCCTGGTGTTACTCATCGTGTGCGTCGCGATCGGAGCACCGATCGTCGAAGAGCTCTTCTATCGAGGACTGGTACAACCTGCGCTCATTCGTGCAACGAACGTTCCGGTCGGGATCGGCATTGCGAGCCTCATCTTCGGAGCCGTCCACTTCGCCTTAGTCGAACTCATTCCACTGAGCGTCGTGGGATTGGCTTTCGGATTGCTCGCACACCGGACCGGTCGTTTGGTACCGGCCATCGTGGCCCACATCACCTTCAACGCGTTCACACTCTCGGCGTTGCTGTTCGGCCTGGCGTAATCGTCGCCTTCTGGACCAAACGAATCATTTTTTAACAACGGTGCGGGTTTTGCTCACTCGGAGCCTCTCGATGTCGACGGAGCGGTAGACGTCGATCGGAGAAGCGGTGAAGCAGCCAAGTATTCAAACCAAGCGTTGCCCAAAGTGCAGTCGAGACATGGTGGCGCTACAGCTCACCATCGATGAGCAGCCGCGCACCCTCCGGTCGTGTTCTCATTGCGACTTGCGTATCTGGGAAACCCAGGACGGAAGCACCACGCTTGACAGCGTTCTAACGCAACTCGCTGAAGCTGAGGGCCGCTGAACCCCACTGAGGGCATTGGAGATGGGAGAATAGCGACATGTCTGTGATCGCGTCGCCCAGCGAAACCTCTGGCGACCCCGGTGATATGAACGAGATCGGTATCGAAGACGCTGCCGACGACGTCGAAATCATCGATGAACTCGGAAGCGACGACCTGCCGCCGCCCCCCGCTGAACCACAAGAAATCGAAGGCGCTCCCGACTCCTTCGAGAAGATTGTCACCGCATCGATCGTGGGCTTGTGCTGCGCGTTCGTCTTCTGGCAACTCCAACCGAGTCTGATCTTGTCCGACACCACCCCGACCGGTGGCGACTTGGGCGCCCACGTGTGGGGGCCCGCATTTCTTCGCGACGAACTGCTGCCGCGTTTCCAGCTGAGCGGTTGGACCCCCGACTGGTACGGCGGCTTCCCGGCCTTCCACTTCTACATGGTGATTCCAGCGCTAGCGATCGTGGCGCTCGACGTTGGGCTACAACCATTTGCCGCCGCCATCATTTTGATCGTGCTCTTCGGCGGAGCGGTCATTTTGCGCGAGAAGGGCCGTAACGACCTTGCCCGATACGCGACCATCGTCGGGTTTGTGCTCGCGCCACTCATCATCAGCCTGCCGTACAACATCGCCTTCAAGTTGATCGCCGTGAGCGGCGTGGTGTTCTTCCCGGTTGGCGCATGGGCGCTCGGGCACCTCTCCGGTCTGCGATTCCCTGGCCCAGCGGTACTGGCGTTGTCGAGCCTCGCATTCGCGTTCGACCGATCGTTCAACATCTACGGCGGCAACATTGCGTCCACGCTCGCAGGCGAATTCGCCAACGCGATTTCACTCACCTTGTCGATGGTCGCCCTGGGATTCGTCATTCGTGGAACCCGCACCGGTCAATATCGAGCCTGGGCTGGAGTGTTCATCGCGCTCACCGGCCTGAGTCATCTCCTCCCAGCCTTCTTCCTGCTCGCAGGAGTCTTCGTCGTGATGATCTTTCGCATGTTGCAGGGGCGATTCCGCTCCGTGCCATGGATCACCGTGGCGGGCGGGATGTCCGCGCTGCTCTCCGCGTTCTGGGTTCTCCCGTTCTTCTTGCGAACCAGCTTCTTGAACGACATGGGTTGGGAACGGATCGAGATCATCCACTCGCCGCTCGTAACCCGGTCGATCCTCAACCCAGCGGACACACTGAGCGACTTCCCGCCCTTCCCAGTGCTGCTCACTTTGGCAGCGGTCGGACTTGTGCTGTCGATCGTCCGTCGAATCGAACTCGGCGGAATCTTGTTCTTCACCGCGGTGATCATGGCCTTGGGCTTCGTGTACTTCCCAGACGGCCGTCTGTGGAACGCCCGCATTCTGCCCTTCTACTATCTGTCGGTGACGCTGCTCGCTGGCGTCGGCATCGGCCTGCTCATCCGTGAGCTCGTCAAGAGCGCTGCGGTGATGCGTGCAGCCTTCGCGGTCTCCTCCGCGATCGTCCTGATCCCGGGCAGCATCCGAGGATCCAATGTCTGGCCTGAGCCGACCGATGCGCTGACCTACGTCACTCAGGCAGGCGGATACGCACTACGAGTCCTCGCCATCACCATGCTGGTCACATCGATTGGAACGTCGCTCGCTGTTGGCTTGAGCCGCGTCGTTCCTGCCGGGCTCGTGGCGGGGTCTCTCGCTGCCGTTGGCGTCTTGTTAATCACCCCAGCGCGAGACGTGTTCTCCGGATCGCTCACCGGTGGAAGTCTCGTCTGGTGGGGCGCGGCATTTCTCGCCGCACTCGTCGCACTCGGTGCAACCGCGGCATGGCCATTTCTGCGCAGCCAAGGCACAGTCGCAGCGGCCGCCGATGTAACCGACGATGTCGCAGTCGCTGCACCTGCGGCTGCGAAGCGATCCTGGTACGGACAGCGGAACGTGTCCGCGTCCTACGCCGGTGCCGCCGTCGTCGCTGCGGCCAGCGTCTTTGTGCTCTTCGGACTTTCCCTACAGTCGCTCGGCGGAATTGACCAAGATGAGGGTGGCTTGGCCTGGGGAGCGTTCGGCCAGGAGATCGTTTCGCAAGATCAAAGCTTCATCAACGGCTGGGCGGCATGGAACTTCTCCGGGTTGCAGGGCAAAACCGAGACGCCCGATGCGCCAGGCAACGTCGGCCAGGGCGGCTGGAACGAATACAACTTCGTACAGCGGACAATGCAGGGTGTCGGCGAAGAAATCGGCTGCGGTCGTGCACTGTGGGAGTTCGCCCCAGAGCTAAACCGCTACGGCACGACCATGGCCATGATGTTGTTGCCGTTGTGGACCGACGGATGTATCAGCTCCCAAGAGGGACTGTTCTTCGAAGCAACGCCGAGCGTCCCATACCACTTCTTGTTGCAGAGCGATCTCTCCGCACCGGCAACCCAGATCGGAACCGGCGGCTCCTTCGGAGGCCCATCACGGGCAATGCGCAACCTGCCATATCAGGACTTCGATATCGACCGCGGCGTGCAGCGCTTGCAGGAACTCGGTGTCCGCTACTACATGGCGTTCTCACCGGAGGCAGTAAACGCTGCTCGTCTCCACCCCGAACTTCAAGAGGTCGCGAACGCTCAGCCATGGGTGGTCTTCGAAACACAATCAGAGTTGGTAGAGCCGCTCGCGACCTCACCGGTGGTTATCGATGGCGTTCGCGATCACCAAGATGAATGGCTCGACGTCGGCGTCGAGTGGTTCACCGCTAACTCCGCCGTGCGACCAGCATCGTCGGGACCAGACGAATGGCCACGGGTCGATCGTGACCTCATCGAGCGCTACGAAGCACCCGACACCCGGCTCGCCGGTTCGATCGGTGCGGGCGAGGCCACGCTGGCAAGCCTTCTCCCAGAAGTAGACATCGCCGAGGAAGTCACCGTCTCCAACGTCGAGACCGGCACCGACGTCATCCGATTCTCGGTCGACCAGATCGGCACGCCGGTACTCGTGCGGTCTTCATTCTTCCCGAACTGGAAAGCTGACGGCGCTGAGGGGCCGTTCCGCGTCGCACCAAACTTCATGGTCGTCGTACCGACCGACACCGATGTCGAGTTGCGTTTCTCTCGCAGCGCGACCGACTGGACTGCCATCGCACTCACCCTGGCAGGAGCGGTTCTGCTAGTGGCTGTGGGCCGCAATCGTCTGCCATCCTTCCTTGACGGAGAGCGACGCGTCGCCTCGTGACACGTCGGCTGAGGTTCTTCGTAGCCGTTGCGGCCTCGGCGACCTTGATCGACTTGTTTTCCTACCTGGGGTTCATGAACCTCGGATTTCGTTGGTGGGCGGCCGACGTTGCTGCGCTTTCCTTGGCCGCGGTGTTCGGAGTAAGCGCCCACCGCCGGTTCACCCTTCGCAACGACCCCAACCTGCGTTGGATCCACCGTCCTCTCGCGTTCAC
>CAZTDG010000090.1:5986-8237 GCA_964612655.1 uncultured Acidimicrobiales bacterium
GGTGAGACGGTTCGAACCCTCCATGACCACCTGCGCATCCTCATCGACGAAGACGATTTCGAGATCGTCGTGGTCGACGATGGATCCGGAGACGGAACAGCCACTGTCGCGACGGCAACCGGAATGGCTCGTGGTGAGCTGCTCGAACAGAATCTGGGCAAGGGCGGCGCGGTCCGTCATGGTATGCAGATCGCACAAGGGCGCAGCCGCGTCTTTCTCGATGCCGACCTCGCCTATGGCCCCGACGAGATCATCCGCATCATGAGCGAGTTGGAACTGGGCTGGGACGTAGTGGTCGGCTCTCGACGTGATTCGCGCCTCGTGACCCACACCAGCGCCGGACTCCTCCGAGACGTCGGCGGACGCCTAGTCAACCTCGCCACCCAAGTGCTCTTGTTGGGGCGTTATCGAGATACCCAAGCCGGATGCAAGGGCTTTCGCGGCGACGTCGCAGACCTGATCTTCGCCAAGACACAGCTCAACGGGTTCTCGTTCGACATCGAAATCTTTCATCTCGTGGAACGGTGGCGCCTGACGCTCAAAGAGATCCCCATGACCGTGGCAGAAACGGACAGCTCGACGGTCAACCTGGTGCGTGACACGACGCAACTTCTTGCCGACATTGGTCGAATCCGCCGATGGTCAGCACGAGGGGTCTACACCGATCCCGAGGCACTGCTCGGATTGCCAGCTCCGATCGAAGTGGATCAGGCATTGCATAAAGGCGCGAGCGAAAAGGCCGATTAAGCCACATGAGCATTGATGAGATTTTCAAAGCCTACGACGTTCGCGGTCTTGCCCCTGAGCAGCTCGACGCAACACTGAGCCGCCAGATCGGTGCAGCTTTTGGACGGTTCGTCGCCGATACCGAGGGTGCCGAGGCGATTGCGCTCGGTCACGACATGCGTCCGACGAGTCCGGAGTTCTCGGCTGCTTTCGCCGAAGGCGTAATGAGTCAAGGCGTCGATGTGGTCGACATCGGCTTGGCCTCGACCGACATGATGTACTTCGCATCAGGCTCGATGGATCTACCCGGTGCGGTCTTCACCGCCTCGCACAACCCCGCTGGTTACAACGGCATCAAGATGTGCCGTCGTGGAGCCAAGCCATTGGGCGGAGATACCGGCCTCGACACCATCAAGGAAGCGTCGCGGACACTCCTCGATCCAGTCGAGTCAACGGGAACGAGCCGTTCGGTCGACCTGTTGAACGATTTCGCTGATCATGTGCTGTCATTCATCGACGTGTCGTCGCTGCGACCGCTGAAGGTCGTCGCCGACACCGCAAACGGAATGGGCGGGCTCGTGGTTCCCGCCGTGTTCGACAAGCTGCCGTTCGATATCGAGATCATGTACCCCGAGTTGGACGGCACGTTTCCAAATCACCCGGCCGATCCGCTCAACGAAGAGAACCTTGCCGATCTCAAGGCTCGCGTGCTCGAGGTCGGAGCAGATATCGGCTTGGCCTTCGACGGTGACGCCGACCGGGTATTCCTCGTCGATGCCAACGCCGCAGGCGTTTCGGGCTCGCTGACCACGGCGCTGGTCGCCGAACAGGTCCTCGAGAACGAACCTGGAGCGACGGTGCTGTACAACCTCATCTGCTCAAAGGTGGTTCCCGAGATCATCGCCGAGAACGGTGGAACCTCGGTTCGAACCCGTGTTGGGCACAGCTTTATCAAAGCCGTGATGGCCGACACCGGCGCCGCCTTCGGTGGCGAACACTCCGGCCACTACTACTTCCGAGACAACTACCGGGCTGACTCTGGGCTTATCGCCGCAGTGGTGATTCTGTCCGCCATGTGCACCGCCGATAAGGCGCTGCACGAGATCGTCGAGCCCTTGCGTCGCTACAGCGCATCGGGCGAGATCAACACCAAAGTCGACGACACCTCGGTGGTCATCGACAAGGTGGCAGCTGCCTACAGCGACTTCGAACAGGATCGCTTCGACGGTCTCACCGTCGACTGCGGCGACTGGTGGTTCAACCTGCGCCCCTCCAACACCGAACCGCTCCTGCGTCTCAACCTAGAAGCCGCCGACGACACCGAAGTCGCCAAGCGAGTCCAAGAAGTCCGAAGCCACTTCTGATTTGCAACCGCCGAACGGCTCCGCCGTCATTTTCGGCGCTCGCAAATCAGACTGTTTCGCCGCAATCGCGCCTTCGCTTCGCTCTGGGCGCTCTGCGGATTTTCTGCCGCCGAACGGCTCCGCCGTCATTTTCGGCGCTCGCAAATCAGACTGTTTCGCCG
>CAZTDG010000090.1:8337-11502 GCA_964612655.1 uncultured Acidimicrobiales bacterium
CCGCCGAACGGCTCCGCCGTCATTTTCGGCGCTCGCAAATCAGACTGTTTCGCCGCAATCGCGCCTTCGCTTCGCTCTGGGCGCTCTGCGGATTTTCTGCCGCCAAATCTTCGATCACGTGTGGCTAGGCTGGGACGATGGCCTTGGCTCAGCAGCTTTTAGACATCTTGGCGTGCCCGCAGGACAAGGGGCCGCTGTATTACTTCGCTGATGAGGACTCGCTGTATAACCCTCGTTTGAAGCTGCGCTACTCGATCCAAGACAACATCCCGGTCATGTTGATCGACAAGGCAGAAACGCTCGACGATGTCGAGCACAGCCGCCTGATGGACAAGGCCGAATCTGGCGGTCTTGCACCAACGTTTAGCTCCGATAGCTAAAGACTCGGTCCGCCCCGACGATCGGATCACGAATGGAACGATTGACCGGGGCGGTAAAGAACTATGCGTGGGGCTCGACGACGCTGCTCGCCGAGCTTCAAAACGCTGCGCCATCAACAGATCCCGAAGCCGAGATCTGGTATGGCGCTCACCCCGGAGCATCGACGATGTGCGCGGACGGGTCATCGTTGCTCGAGTGCATCGAAGCTAACCCCGTCAAGATGCTCGGCCAACCAATCGTTGATCGGTTCGGTCCACGGCTGCCATTCCTCCTGAAGCTGCTCGCCGCGGATTCACCGTTGAGCATCCAAGCGCACCCTTCGCTCGAGCAGGCCAAGGCGGGCTTCGCCGCCGAAGAGGCCGCTGGAATCGACCGCAACGATCCTTCGCGATCCTTCCGAGACGACAACCACAAACCAGAACTCATCTGCGCACTCACACCATTCGAAGCGCTGGTCGGCTTCCGTGACCCAGCTGAAACAGCCCGCTTCTATGAGGCCATCGGCGTCAACGGTCACCTAAGCCAAACGCTCACGGAACAGGGCCCCAAGTCCGTCGTGACCCAGTTGCTCAGCACCACGACCGACATGGGCCACGAGTGCGGTCGAATCGTCGCCCAGCTCATCGAAGCTGCCAGCGCCTATACCGGCACTGAATGGGCAGCCGAGTGCGCATTAATCGGACGACTCGCCGATGACTATCCAGGCGACCCGGGAGTCGCCGTCGCGTCACTGTTGAACTATCTGACTCTGCAGCCGGGCGAGGCCCTTTACCTCGGCGCCGGAAATATGCACGCCTACGTGAGCGGACTGGCTATCGAAATCATGGCCAACAGCGACAACGTCTTGCGGGGCGGACTCACCCCAAAACACATCGACGTCCCCAATCTGCTCGAAGTGGTTATCCCCGACGCCTTAGAACCCGAACTCGTTCCGGTAGACGAGCACGGCCGATATCTCACCCCGGCTCCCGAGTTCGCCCTGCGGCGATTGCAGCCCGAAACACAGCCCGAACTCGAAGGCCCATGCATCGTGTTGTGCACCAGTGGAAGCATCACCGTGACCCAAGGCGACGACGCGGTGACGCTCGAACCCACCGAGGCTTGCTGGCTGCCCGCCGGCCATATCGGACACGTTTCCGATGGCGCTGGCCAGTGCTGGCTAGCAACCGTCGGCTCCTGACTTCGCCAGCTCGCAACGCTGCCGATACACTCAACCTCCGGCTGAACAGACGTTTCCGAGGCCAGTAGGCCACAGCCGAAGCCGAACAATGTCGTCCGACGACGACGACCACCGCCGCTGTACTAGCGGAGCATTTCCAAGGAGACCCTGGCATGTCCGAGTCCGACTTCAAAGTCGCTGATCTATCCCTCGCCGAATTCGGCCGCAACGAAATTCGCCTCGCCGAACACGAGATGCCAGGGCTCATGGCTCTGCGCGCCGAGTACGGCGACAGCCAGCCACTGAAGGGCGCCCGCATCGCAGGGTCACTTCACATGACCATCCAGACCGCAGTACTCATCGAAACGCTCACCGCCCTCGGCGCCGACGTTCGCTGGGTCACCTGCAACATCTTCTCGACGCAGGACCACGCCGCCGCCGCAGTAGCCGTCGGCCCCGAAGGTACTGCTGACGCTCCAGCTGGCGTGCCCGTCTTTGCCTGGAAAGGCGAGACCCTCGAGGAATACTGGTGGGCCACCGAGCAGCTCTTCCACTGGGAAGACGGCCTCGGCCCGAACCTGATCCTCGATGACGGTGGCGACGCCACCATGCTCGTCCACAAAGGCCTCGAATTCGAAAAGGCTGGCGCCATCCCCGAGACACCAGAAGACGCCTCCGAAGAAGAGGGCGTCTTCATGGAACAGCTCCGCATCATTTGGGCCGAACAAGGAAACGACTTCTGGCAAAAGATCGCCCCGGAAATCCGTGGCGTATCCGAGGAAACCACCACCGGTGTGCACCGCCTCTACCACATGCAAGAAGACGGCAGCCTGCTGTTCCCAGCAATCAACGTCAACGACGCAGTCACCAAGTCCAAGTTCGACAACCTGTACGGCATCCGCCACAGCCTGGTTGACGGCATCAACCGCGGCACCGACGTCATGCTCGGCGGCAAGACCGCGGTCATCTGCGGCTACGGCGACGTCGGCAAGGGCTGCGCCGCATCGCTGAAGGGCCAAGGCGCCAAGGTCATGGTCACCGAAGTCGACCCGATCTGCGCATTGCAGGCCGCCATGGAAGGCTTCGACGTCGTCCGCATGGAAGACGTCATGGAAACCGCTGACATCTTCATCACCACAACCGGCAACAAAGACATCATCATGGCCAACCACATGGCCCGCATGAAGCACCAAGCCATCGTCGGCAACGTCGGCCACTTCGACAACGAAATCGACATGGCAGGCCTCGAGCGCATGAGCGATGTCCAGCGCACCAACATCAAGCCACAGGTCGACGAATACGTCTTCCCCGACGGCCACTCCGTCATCGTCCTCTCCGAAGGACGCCTCCTCAACCTCGGCAACGCCACCGGCCACCCGAGCTTCGTGATGTCGTTCAGCTTCACCAACCAGGTGCTCGCCCAAATCGAACTTCACCAAAACGCTGAGGCCTACGCCGGCCCGCCACCGCAGGTCATCACCCTGCCAAAGCAGCTCGACGAAAAGGTCGCACGGCTCCACCTCGATCACCTCGGCGTACGCCTCACCGAGATGAGCCAAGAACAAGCCGACTACATCGGCGTCCCAGTCGAAGGCCCATACAAGCCAGAGCACTATCGGTATTGA
>CAZTDG010000091.1:0-11442 GCA_964612655.1 uncultured Acidimicrobiales bacterium
TGCAAGCGCCGAGCGGCTCCGCCGCGATTTTCGGCGCTCGCAGATCAAACTCTTTCGCCGCAGGCTCAATCCGTCGCCTGGCGGCTCCTCGATTCGCGCTGCGGATTTCGCAAGCGCCGAGCGGCTCCGCCGCGATTTTCGGCGCTCGCAGATCAAACTCTTTTGCCGCAGGCTCAATCCGTCGCCTGGCGGCTCCTCGATTCGCGCTGCGGATTTCGCAAGCGCCGAGCGGCTCCGCCGCGATTTTCGGCGCTCGCAGATCAAACTCTTTCGCCGCAGGCTCAATCCGTCGCCTGGCGGCTCCTCGATTCGCGCTGGAATGCGAGCCACGAGCGCAGCGGGCTGGGCGCATACAATGCAGTCAATGGATTTTGATCGAGCGTTTCCTCGTAAAGACACCAAGCAGATCATGGTGGGCGATGTTCCGGTGGGTGGGGGAGCGCCTGTCTCGGTGCAGTCGATGACGATCACCAAGACCGCCGACTACGAGGCCACGCTGCAACAGATCTACGCGCTCGCAGGCGCTGGTGCCGACATTGTTCGTTGCACCTGTAATAAGCCCGAGGCAGCCGAAGGGCTCGCCCGAATCGTGCCCCGCTCACCGGTGCCGATCATCGCGGACATCCACAACAACCACCGGATGGCGCTCGCCGCCCTCGACGCTGGTGTCGATGGATTGCGCCTGAACCCCGGCAACATCACCGACCCGAAGAAGATCAAGGAAGTTGCTCGGGAGGCCAAAGACCGCAACGTGCCGATTCGTATCGGCGTGAACGGCGGTTCGCTCGACAGTTCGTTGTACGACGAGGAAAAGGGCGTCACTCCAGAGGCCATGGTCGAGTCGGCAATGCGAGAGATCAGCTACTTCGATGATGTCGGCTTCGATCTGGTCAAGATCTCGGTCAAGGCATCGAGCGTCCCGCTCATGATCGAGGCATACCGGCAAATGTCCGAGGCCACCGACTACCCGCTGCATCTCGGCGTCACCGAAGCTGGGCCGCCGCCAGCGGGAACGATCAAAGCAACCGCCGGTATCGCAACCCTTCTCGCTGAAGGCATCGGCGACACGATCCGATACTCGCTCACCGCGGATCCCGTGCAGGAAGCCAAGGCCGGAAGAACCCTGCTCGAATCGTTGGGTCTGCGTGAGCGTAAGAACGTCGACCTCATTGCCTGCCCTAGCTGCGGGCGCGCTGAGATTGACGTCTACAAGGTCGCCGAAGACGCTGTTGCGGCCTTTGAAGACAAAGAGCTTCCGCTGCAGGTGGCCGTGATGGGATGTGTGGTCAACGGCCCCGGAGAGGCACGTGACGCCGATCTCGGTATCGCCGCTGGAAACAAGCGGGGTCACCTCTTTGTCAAGGGCGTCAATGTCGCCGTCGTGCCAGAAGACGAAATGGTCGACACGCTGGTCGAGTGGGCCATGTACCTGCACGAAGAGGGTGAAGAGGCCACGATGGCCCGAGCCGAGTCGACTCGCGAGAATGCTCGCAAGGCTGCCGAAGAAGACCGGGCTCGCAACCTCGATGAGCGTGGCGAAGACGCGAACGCGTCGGAGGTCGCCATCGACCTCATGCGCAAACGGTAGCTAATGGCCGATGTTGCCCTTCCGCTGAAGACCGCGCAAGAAGGCCTCCCAGCGATTTGTGCGATGACGGGAGGTCGAGCCGATGGCGCCATGCCCGTCAGTGTCGGGCGAACGCTGACCCGCTGGAGCGCCCCCGAGGTCCGGATTCCCTTGGCCGAAGAGATCTTCACCCAGTGGTCCCGGCGGCAAAATCTCCACATCAAAGGGCGTGGCATCGCCTCGCTACTCACCGCGGTAGGCGTCGTGCTCGCGTTTCGAGCCACGCTTCCTGCGCTGGCGGTTCTGGCGGTCGCCGTCGCCATTCACCTTGTCGACCTTTGGGCGGAACGCTCGGTCAAGAAGTACCGGCCGGAGCTGAAGCGCAGCGGGACCCAAGTCGAGCTTCGTGGGGTTCACGAACGATTCGCAAATGCGCTTGTAGAGATGGGCGGCGAGCCCCTCGCTCCGATCGATCCGAGTCCGTAGTTTCACCCCGGATTGCTGAGAAGTCCGATAGCATACGATCGCACGCAAATACGGGTCCCTAAACGGAACTGCATTTCGAGCGTGGGCTTCGTGCCCACGCTCTTGTTGTTTGGGCCCCAATGTTTCACGTCGAGATGACCAAGGAGGCTGTCAAAATGAACCCATCGGACTCCATGCCGCCTTCGCTCGAACACTTCGCCAGCTTGGTCGAGCCGATCGCCGACGATTTTGGCGTCGAACTCGTCGATATTGAGAGCTTGCAGGGCGTTGTTCGTGTGGTCATCGATGAACCCGACGGACTCAACAGCCAGACCCTGGTCGATGTGACCAAGGCGATCTCGCGAATGGTCGATGCCGAAGACCCGATTTCGGGCCGTTTCACCCTCGAAGTCTCCAGCCCTGGCGTTGAGCGCCCGCTGAAACAGCCAACCCATTTCCGGCGCGCCATCGGCGAGGCCGTCAGCATCAAAACGATGCCCGAGGTGGATGGCGATCGACGGGTCGAAGGTAAGCTCACCGCCGCCGATGACGAGGGCATCACCGTGACGGGCGATCACGGAACACGAACCCTGCGCTACGGCGAAATCCGCACCGCAAGGACCACATTCGAATGGGGTCCTGGGCCCAAGCCCGGTGGGAAGAAGAACGGTGCTTCTAAGGGACAAAGCACCAACAAAGGAAAGGTCGGTTCATCATGAACGCAGAGATGCTCGAAGCGCTACAAGCGCTCGCCCGCGATAAGGGAATCTCCGTGGACGCACTCTTCGCCGCGCTCGCTGACGCGCTGGAGTCTGCTTACAAGCGCATGCCGGACGCCGAACCGTACTCGTGGGTCACCATCGACCCCGAGACCATGGACATCCGAGTGATGGCCCAAGAGACCGACGAGTGGTACGAGCCGATCGGCGAAGAGTACGACGTGACCCCCGAGAACTTTGGGCGCATCGCCGCTCAGACCGCTCGCCAGGTCATGACCCAGCGCATCCGTGAGGCTGAGCGCGAACTGAAGTACGAAGAGTACGCAGGCCGAGAGGGCGACATCGTCACCGGCATGATCCAACAAACCGACGCCCGCTACACGCTGCTCGACCTGGGCCGTGTGGAGGCGCTGCTTCCGCAGTCCGAACAAGCCATGTTCGAGCGACCTGAGCCCAATGCCCGACTGAAGGCCTACATCGTCGAGGTTCGCAAGACCGCGAAGGGCCCACAGATCGTGGTGAGCCGCACCCATCCAGGTTTGGTTCGACGCCTCTTCGAGCTTGAAGTTCCAGAGATCGCCGACGGCATCGTCGAAATCAAGGCGTGCGCCCGTGAACCGGGACATCGCACAAAGATCGCTGTGGCATCCAATGACAGCAACGTCGACCCCGTCGGCGCTTGCGTCGGTGCCCGAGGCGCTCGCGTCCGCCAGGTCGTGACCGAGTTGCGCGGCGAGAAGATCGACATCGTTCCGTTCTCCGAAGATCTACCCGACTTCGTTATGAAGGCCCTCTCACCTGCGAAGGTCAAAGAGGTTCGCCTAATCGAAGAAACGGGCACCGCAGAAGTAATCGTTCCTGATTTCCAGCTTTCCCTCGCCATTGGCAAGGAAGGCCAGAATGCTCGGCTCGCAGCGAGACTCACGGGCTGGCGTGTCGACATCAAGTCTGAAACCCAGCTCGCGCAAGAAGAAGCCTACGGCGACGTCGATTGGGCCGAAGGCGAGTGGGTCCAAGACCCAGAGACCGGTGAGCAAGTTTGGAAGCCAGCAGATGGTGGCGAAGGCCTGTCTGCAGATGCCTGGAGCGACGCCGCCGATTCCGACGACGAAGAGCCGTTGAAAGAGACCGATGCTGGCGACGAAGTAAAGGCCTCAGATGATGCCTCTGAAGAGGAATAGGAATAGGCTGGAAAGCTGAATCGAAATCGATTCAACCCGTAAAGGACTGAAACAACCCATTGGCAGCAAAAATCCGCGTCTACGAACTCGCCAGAGAGCTCGGGCTCAGCAACGCTGAGACCCTTGATCTTTGTGGCGCGCTCGGAATCGGCGCGAAGAGCCACTCCTCGAGCATCGTTGATGCTCAAGCTGATCGTGTGCGCCGAAAGGCAGAGCGCGAAGGGCTGATTCGAGAGACGCCCCCAGAGGAAGACGACAAGTCAAGCGAAGAGGCCCCGCCAGCGGAGGCCAAGCCAGTCGTTTCTACGAAGAAGCCGCCAGCGAAGAAGAAGGCAGCTGCTCCGGCACCAGATCCAGAACCAGAGCCGGTTGTTGCGGCCGATCCCGTTCCCGCTGCGCCAGAAGAACCTGCGCCTGTTGTTGCCGAGGAGCCACCGGTCGATCCGGCGCCTCCTGCGCCGCCTATGCCCGTTGAGGCCGATGTCGACCCAGACATGGCGATGCCCAAGAAGGTCGTGTCCTCGAAGGACTCGCGCCGCGCTGTTCCCGAAGGTCCAGTAGCTCCTCCGCCGACCGTTACCCCAAAGCCGCCGAAGGCTGAGGCGGAACCAACCGCCGAGTCGAAGCCGCCGCGCACGCCGATCGACGCCGATCCAAAGAAGAACCCGCCGCAGCCTCCAGCGGGGCCAAAGTCGCTCACGGGTAAGCCGATCCCTCCTCCTCCTGGACCTCCGCGTTCAGCATCCGGCAAGCCGATCCCGCCACCCCCTGGTCGACCAGGGGGTCCTCCCGGTGGCGGCGGCCGTTCCGGCGGCCCTGGTGGCAATCGCAGTGGCGGCTACAGCCCGCCGCGCAGTGGTGGCGGAGGCCCACGCCCAGGTGGCGGCGGCGGACCGCGTCCGGTTCCCGGCGCAGGTGGCCCTCCCGGTGGCGGTGGTGGAGGTCGTCCAGGTGGCGGCCGTCCAGGTGGCCCAGGTGGCCGTCGTCCGCCAAAGCGCAAGGGTCGTCGTCGTCGCAACCGCGAAGAACTTCAGCCAATGAACGTCCCGAGCTACAGCTCGCAGGACGCTCCGGTACCTGAGGGTCAGGTCGTTATCGAACGTTCGATCACGCCGCTCGACCTCGGACCGAAATTCAACCGTACGGTCGCCGACGTCGTGAAGTTCATGATGCAACAAGGCGAGATGGTTACGGCTACGCAGTCGCTCTCCGATGACCTGATCACCAAGTTCGCTGAGGATCTCGGCGCGGAGATCAAGCTCGTTGATCCGGGCGAGGAGCACGAAGAAGAGCTCCGCAAGATGCTCGGCATCGAAGAAGAGGTCGCCGAAGAAGCGGCTCCGACTAGCGATCTGCCATTGCGTCCACCGGTTATCACCGTCATGGGCCACGTCGATCACGGTAAGACCAAGCTGCTCGACCAGATCCGCCAGGCCAACGTCGTTGACGGCGAGGCTGGCGGCATCACCCAGCACATCGGTGCGTATCAGACGGTCCGCAAGGATCACACCCTTACCTTTATCGATACCCCTGGTCACGAGGCCTTCACCGCAATGCGCTCTCGTGGAGCGAACGCGACCGACATTGTCATCTTGGTGGTAGCGGCCGACGACGGCGTAATGCCACAAACGATTGAAGCGTTGAGTCACGCCAAGGCCGCTGAAGTGCCGATCATCGTTGCGGTCAACAAGATCGACCGTGAAAATGCGAACCCAGCACGGGTGCTCACACAGCTCACCGAGCATGAACTGATTGCAGAGTCCTTTGGTGGCGACGTCATCACCCAAGAGGTCTCGGCACTGCAAAACATTGGTGTCGATGACCTGCTCGATCAGATCTTGTTGGTCGCCGAGATCGAAGAGCTTCGTGCTGACCCCGATACCCGAGCCAAGGGTGTCGTCCTCGAGGCGAACCTCGACATCGGTCGTGGTCCGGTCGCAACCGTCCTCGTGCAAGAAGGAACCCTGAAGGTCGGCGACCCGATGGTCACCGGTGCTGCATGGGGTCGCATTCGTGCGCTCATCAACGACAAGGGCGAGAACGTCAAAGAGGCTGGCCCATCGACGCCAGTCCAGGTGCTCGGCCTCTCCGAGGTAGCCGAAGCTGGCGATGAATTCAACATCGCACCGAGCGAGAAGGTGGCCTCCAAGGTCGCCGACACTCGTGAGCATTATCACCGCCAGTCGAGCCTTGGCCGAGACGCGTCGGCGACCAGTGGTGGCGCTCGTCTTGAAGACATCTTCGAGCAGATCCAACGCGGTGAGGCAGCAAACCTCAACTTGATCATCAAGGCCGACGTCAACGGCTCGCTCGAAGCGGTCACCGACTCGCTACGTAAGCTCGAGACCCCTGAGGTCAAACCAACGTTCGTACACCGTGGCGTCGGTGGCATCACCGAAAACGATATTGCGCTCGCCGCAGCGTCGAACGCCACGATCATCGGCTTCAACGTCCGTCCGGACCGCAAGGCTCGTGAGAACGCCGAAGCCGAGAACGTCGAGATCCGAACCTATGAGATCATCTACAAGCTCCTCGAAGACATCGAGGCCGCGATGGTCGGTATGTTGGCCCCCGAATTCGAAGAGATCGTCACCGGCGATGCAGAGGTACGCGAGATCTTCTCGATCCCACGCATCGGCAAGATCGCCGGTTGCTACGTCCAGAACGGTGTCATCACCCGCGGTTCCAAGGTGCGCTTCATCCGTGATGGCACGATCATCTGGAATGGCGACATCAAATCGCTGCGTCGCTTCAAGGAAGATGCTCGTGAAGTCGCCGCCGGCTATGAGTGCGGCATCGGCCTTTCGGACTTCCAGGACCTCAAAGATGGCGACATCATCGAGACCTACGAGGAGCGCGAGATCGCACGCTCGATCTCGTAGCGCGGCGCAATGCACGTGCTAGCGCTCGAAATGCGCTTGCGCTTCCCGCAAGCGCAGAGTCTCAAGGAGAAGCGCGCGATGGTGAACCCGATCGTCGACCGCCTGCCACGCCTTGGCGTGTCGGTGAGCGAAGTCGGGGACCTCGACGAACACCAGCTCGCAACCCTGGGCATTGTGACCGTCTCGGGATCGTCACGCACGGCTGAGGAAACAATCGACGCCGCCGAACGGTTGGTTTGGGGGCGTCCAGACCTCGAAGTGCTCGACGCCGTACGAACTTGGATGGAGTTTGAGTAGATGAGTTCACGTCGCCGCCATACACGGTCATCGCGCGATCCCGGAGAGCAACGGGCGTCTCGACTCAACGAGCTGTTGCGCGAGATCATCGCCGAAGAACTCCAGCGCATCGACGACGAGCGCCTCCAATGGGTATCGGTTACCCACGTGCAGACCGATCGCAGCCTCGATCAGGCCGTCGTGTCCTACACCGCAGCTCTTGGCGACCTCGACGAAGAGTTGGAGCTGGTCGATGTCTTTATGGAGTACCGACCTCGTCTGCAGGCAGCGATCAACCGGCAAACAAAACTTCGTCGTACCCCGCCGTTGGTCTTCCAGCCTGATGCGCAGCTCCGCTCAGCGAATCGCATCGAAGAGTTGCTGACCAGCGAGCGCGCCCGTCCGGGTAACGAACCGGAGACCACCTCGGGCTCAGAAGAGGAATAGCGCGTGGGTCGCAAACGCCGTGACGATGGCCCGACGGGCTTCGTGATCGTCGATAAGCCCCGCGAATGGACATCACACGACGTGGTGGCCAAGGCGCGAGGCGTCTTTAAGACCCGCAAGGTGGGACACTCGGGAACCCTCGACCCCGACGCCACCGGCGTGCTTCTACTCGGGCTCGGCAAAGCCACCCGCATTCTTCGCTTTCTCGACGGCCAGCCCAAGGCCTACACCGGCGACATTCGTTTCGGAAGTGAAACCGACTCGCTCGACTCGACCGGCGTCGTCACCAAGACCCACGACATGGACCCCATCGACATCGATGCCGCTCGTGAGGCCGCTGCGAAGCTCACCGGCGACATCATGCAGGTGCCGCCGATGGTGTCGGCCAAGAAGGTCGACGGGAAGCGTCTGCATGAGTTGGCCCGTGAGGGGATCGAGGTCGAGCGCAAGCCGGTTTCGCTGTCGGTGTACCGCTACGACCTGGAACCTACGGATGACCCGATGGTTCTTCGCGCGACCGTCGAGTGTTCGGCCGGCACGTACATTCGTGTTCTCGCCGCGGATCTCGGGGCACTGCTCGGAGGGGGAGCGCACTTACATGGGCTTCGCCGCACCGCCATTGGCTCGTTCACCGATGCCCAAGCTCAACCGCTCGAAGAGGCCGAGGTTCGCCCTGCCGCCGAGTTCGTTCGAGACCTGGGTTTGATCGAAGTCGATGACGACACCGCGGTCGACGTCGCGTTCGGTCGAGTTTTTCCGGCGTCTCGGATTGGCGTGACGGGGGCCGGACCGTACCCTCTAGTCGATGCGTCCGGCCGTCTCCTGGCGGTCTATGAGTCGCATCGTGGAGACACGGTGAAGCCAGCGGTTGTGTTGGTCGATCCACCGCCTAAACCAGAAACCCCGGAGTCAGCTACATCGTGAGAATCATTCGCGACAGTGATGCACAACGCGTGGAGGCATCGGTGCTTACCACCGGCGCGTTCGACGGCGTGCATCGTGGCCACCAGATGGTCATCAAAGATGTGATCGATCGAGCAAAGGTCCGAGGGGTCGAGTCTGCGGTCGTGACCTTCGACGTCCACCCAGCAACCGTGGTGCGCCCTGACTCCGCGCCCAAGATCCTCACGCAACTTCCTCGCAAGCTCGAGCTCCTCGAAGCGCTCGGCGTGGACACGGTCTACGTCATCGAATTCGATGCCGAACGGGCAACGACGACAGCAGCTGACTTTGTCGCTGATGTATTCGTCGATCGCCTCGGTGCCAAAGAGATCCTTGTCGGGAGCGATTTCAACTTTGGCAAAGGCCGTGAAGGCACCGTCGAGTTTCTTCACGAGCAGGGCAAAGAGCACGGTTTCGTGGTGGAGGGCCTCGAACTCATGGAACGTGATGTCCCAGGGTCGGAGGTTGCGAACGAGCCCGTGTCGTCTACGGCCATCCGTCGAGCCCTCGTCGGTGGCGATGTGGAGGCCGCGGCACAGATGCTCGGCCGCCCGTTCGAAATCTGGGGGGAGGTCGTGCAAGGCGATCAGCGCGGACGCACGATTGGCTTCCCAACCGCCAACGTGATGCTCGCGGATGACATTGCACGCCCGGCCAATGGGGTCTACGCCTGCCGGTACGTTCATCCGGACGGCACCTCGACGCCTGCGGCAACAAACGTCGGTGTGCGCCCAACCTTTTACGACAGTGCGGACGCAGCGGTGCTCGAAGCACACCTGCTCGACTTTCCCGCCGACGGCGAATCCGGCGATCTCTACGGCCAGACGGCCCGAGTCCAACTGCTGCACTTCATCCGCAGCGAACGTCGCTTCAACGGCATCGACGAGCTGAAGTCGCAACTCGACGACGACATCGCCACCACCCGTCAATTGCTCGCTGTCTGAGGCTTGGCCGTTCGCTAGCCGAGCGTCGAGCGATTCACCGTCGTGACGAGGTAGCTGATTTCGGAGACGTAACCCGCCGGCGTTGTCTCTCCAGAACCTTCGAAGATGTCGAGCAGAGCGGCGCGTGCGTCTACCCAGTCGTCGCCGAGCTTCTCCTTTGCGACGACGAAGGGCGAGCTATGCAACTCCAGGTTGGCCACAAACGCTTCGGCGCTAGGCGCGGAGAGCGGAAAGGTTCGCTCGACGACTTGCGCATCGGCTCCCACCGTTGCGTGAATGCCGTCGGCGTCTTCGTGCCAGGGAGCCTCGCCACCTTCAAAGAACGGCGCAAACGCATCGATCATTCGACCAAACAATCCCGTGGCCGCCCAGCTGGTGAAGACCAATTGCCCGTCCGGACGTAGGAGACGGTGGCACTCGCTGAACACAGCGCCCGGGTCTGATGCGAAGATTATGCCGAAGGTGGAGACGATTAGGTCAGCGCTGCCATCGGGGCGAGGAACCGCGGCGAAATCAGCTTCGGCCCAGTCGATGTTCAGATCGAGGTCGTCCGCGCGCTTCTCGGCCTCGGCGAGGAGTTTCGGTGCAGCGTCAATGCCGAGCACGGAGCGAGCGCCCCGTTGAGAGATAGCGATCGCCGTTACGCCGGTCCCGGTGGCGAGGTCGATGACATCCTTGCCCTCGACATCGAGCGAGGTGGCAACGTCGCGGCCGGCCTGGCTCCAGAATTCCCCGATGGTGGCGTAGTCGCCAATCGACCAGAATTCGCCAGCTTCAGATGCCATTGTCTCTCCTCTAACTCCGGTCGTACGGGCAGTGGCGACATCCGTAGCCACAGCAGAATCCACGGTCCTTCAAGCCCTTGGCGTTGAACGCGAAGAACCCCGAGACCGGATCGGTGTAGCCGAGACGTCCTGCTTCCACCGATGAGTCATGGGCCGCTAGCACTTCGTCGTACGGCGGATGGTCGGTGCTGAGGCGATCTGGCGCAGGCGTTTCCCAGTCATCACGGAGCGGCAGTTCGGCGGGCACGACCTGACTCTATCTAGCTAGCTGGGGGAGTCCAGATCGCACCTTCGGAGCCTTCGCTTTCGAGACCACCCCACACGATGAGTTGAGTGCCGGTCCATACGGTGCTTGGGTTGCGGACGCCGGTCATGGGCCAATCGTCGAACTGATGCCATTCACCCGACGCAACGTCCATAGCAACGGGCGGCTGGTCAGGGGAGACGACCACCAGCCAATCGCCAGCAGCAGCGAGCGTGACCTCGCCGAAGTCGCCGGTCGGGACCATGTCCAACGGTTCCCACGTCTCGCCGTCGGCCCGATAGACCTCGGCGGTTCGCCCGTCCTTGGATGCTAGGGCCAGCGCCACGATCGTGTTGCCAACCACGGCTGAGATCGGTAGGTCCACCGAGGTTGGTCCGGAAAGAAAACGAATCGCCGGTTCGTTGGGTCGTGTGGGGTCGACGATGACGCAGTTGCTGTCGCCATCACAACTCACGAACTGGTTCCCGAGAGACGCAACGGTCGAGCCAGCCGGGGCTTTCAAGTGCATCACTGGTCCCCACTCGTTCGAGTCTGGAAGGTATTCGGCGAAGGACACAAAGTCGGGTCCAGACTGGCCAACCGGCCAGCGCTCGGAGCCGACCCCCCACAAGCGGCCGTTAACTTCGACAATCGAGAACAGGACGACCGATACCTCCGGCGGCTCAACGAAACTGCCATCGCGCAGATTCACGCGCAGTAGAGAGCCTTTGGTGACGGCGAAGACCTCGTCGCCGACCGCGAGCGCCGCCGCCACGTCGGGATGGGTGACGGACGGCGTGTCCGCTCGGTCCCATGAATCAGTGACGGGGTCGTAGAACGCTCCGCTGCGAAGCGCACTAACCGCCTCGCCGTAACCGGTTCTCCCGGCCCAGAACACTGCTGTTTCGCCGTTCCAGGCAGCTAGTCCACCCTCCCGCGGAACAATCGGAGCGTCTGCGATCGCACGCCACGACCCGAACCCGGTGGGGT
>CAZTDG010000092.1:0-11399 GCA_964612655.1 uncultured Acidimicrobiales bacterium
AACTTTTCCCACTAGCCGTCAAAGTTGTGCTCAATATGTGTTTCTGAAAGCCGACAATCTCACTACGAACACGAGGGCCAAATTGGCCGTACAAGTGAGGTAGTCGTGGGATCTCGGAAGATCATGATGTTGGTTGGCTCGATCCTTATCGGGGCAATCGCAGGCTTTGCACTGTTGAACTATGTCAATGGCGTAGAAGACAACATTCAAAGTGAACAAGCGCGAGTGGAAGTTTGGGTCGTCGCCCAAGACATCTCAGCAGGTACAACTGCTTCAGATGTCAATAACACCGGCGGCCTAGAACTCCGTGAGGTGGAGACGCAGTTCCGTCCGGCAAACGCCGTTACGGACCTGTCGCAGATTCAGGGTCGAGTAGCGGTGAACAACCTCGCTGCCAACCAGATCCTCGTTACAGGTATGTTCGATGACCCAGAGGCCATCGAGACCACCTTTAACGACCTGATCGAGACTGATCAGATCGCCTTCACTATTGCAATGGATTCACTCAGTGCGGTCGGTGGGCAGGTTGAGCCAGGTGACTTTGTGGACATCATCGTCCAAAGCAACTTCACCCCACCAGTGCTTGACGACACTGGTCTTGACGTCTTCCAATCGGCCGCTCAAGACTCGGTCTACACCTCACCCGCTCGCTTCTTGTACCGTGGCGTCCGAATCCTCGGCGTGAACGACGATTTCGTGGGGCAGGAAGAACCCCCTCCAGGCGAAGTCGTTATTGAGGAAGAGGACACAGGTTTGTTGCAGCTGACGTTCGCTCTTCCTGCCGACTCAAGCCAGAAGATCCTCTCGGTCAGCACCAGTGATCTCGTGCTGGCGCTGCTTCCAGAAGATTTCGATCCGGCCAACCCGGACAACGGTGCGATCCCGAACCAGATTCCTGAACTGATCCAGTTCGGCGAAGACCTACCTGGCGAGAATCCTGACGAACTCACCCCTTACGGGCCGCTCGGATTCATCGAAGTTCTTACCGACGACACCAATGAAGCCGGCGTTGACGCTGGTGCAGCAGGTGAAGCGGATTCAGCTGTGACCGACCTCTTCGACGGCGACGCCGAAGACGCTCCGGACACAGACGAGGAAGGTTAAGCCTGATGGCAGCGTTTGATTTCAACGACGTCGAGAGTCCCGCGGGCGTCGGTGCTGCTTTGGCAGTAGCGGTAGTCGAGCCGGTAGCGGGAATCCGCCTCGACCTCGAAGATCGCCTCGGGCCTGGAATCTCGGGTTTCGAGTCCGTAGAAGCGATCCTCCCACGCCTGAACGGCGGACCGACCGTAGTGGTACTAGGTCCGTCATGTTCAGACAGCGAGGTACTCGCAACCGTAGAACGAACACTTAGCCGCCGCCCTGATGTGGGCGTGGTCCTCGTCGCTGACGAACTGTCGACGACCGTACTTCAACAAGCGTTGCGTTCGGGCGTCAAAGACGTCCTTACCTTGCAAGGCGACACACTCCAGGTCGTCGAAGCAATCGAACGCGTCGGATCGTCGCTCTCTGCGGCATCCATAAGCTCTGACCCATCAGCGCCCATCGGCATTGGTGGAGATGGCAGCGAAACCGGCCGGGTAACGACGGTCTTCTCGACCAAAGGTGGCTCAGGCAAGTCGGTCATGGCGACCAACTTGGCTGTGGTGCTCGCAGAACAATCCGATGGTCCGGTTTGCCTCGTCGATGCCGACCTTCAGTTTGGTGACGTGGCCGTGATGATGAAGCTCGCCCCGAGCCATACCGTCGTGGACGCTGTTTCTAACATCGACCGTCTCGACGCCTCCCTGCTCGACAGCCTTCTCGCAACTCACGAAGCAAGCGGCCTGCGTGTACTTCCAGCACCACTGGAGCCGGCTTTCGCCGACCAGATCGGCGCTGGTGACATGGTGAAGATCATCGAAGTTCTGCGTCAGTTCTGTTCCCACGTGGTAATTGACACCCCGGCCTACTTCAACGATGTAGTGCTCGGGATCGTTGAAGTCTCCGACGACGTGTTGCTCGTCGCAGGCATGGACATCCCAAACATCAAGAACGTCAAGATCGGGCTCCAGACCCTTCGCTTGCTCAACACGCCGATGGAGAAGCTACGCCTCATCCTGAACCGTGCGAACTCGAAGGTGAAGCTCGACATCGGCGGCGTGGAGCGACGCTACAGGTCAGTGCAGACGCATTGATCCCGAGCGACGTCATCGTCCCGCAGTCGGTCAACAAGGGCGTGCCCTTTGTGCTCTCTCATCCCAAGAGCGGCGTGGCTAAGTCCATCCGCCAGCTCGCTGAAACCATCGTCGACACCGAACAAGAAGTTCGTCGTCGGCGCGGCTAACGCCAACCCAGAACTAACAGAAGTATTACTCGAGGAGACCTTTCATGTCGCTGTATGAACGCCTAAATGAGGTTCAAGGTGGTGGCGCTGGAGATGCAGCTAGCGGTGGAAACCCTGCGGCTGCTGCACCGGCGGCCGCTGGAGCGCCCGCAGCTAGTGGAGTGCAGGAACTGCGTCGCCGTGTGCACGGCCGGCTCATCGATGAGCTCGGTTCGATGCTGTACGACAGCGACATGCCAGAGTCTGAGCTCAAGCAGCTGGTTTACACCAAGCTGGAGCAGGGTGTCGCTGAAGAGCGTGTTCCGCTGTCCGCAGCTGATAAGCAACGACTGATCGAGTCGATTGCCAACGATGTCTTGGGTTACGGCCCAATCGAACCACTCCTCAACGATGAGAGCGTCACCGAGATCATGGTCAATGGGCCAAACTCGGTCTATGTGGAGCGTGCCGGTAAGGCTGGCCTCGCTCCCGTGAAGTTCCTCGATGAGGATCACCTCCGACGAGTTATCGAGAAGATCGTGGCTCAGGTCGGTCGTCGAATCGACGAGTCGTCACCGTTGTGTGACGCCCGCCTTCCCGACGGTTCACGTGTGAATGCCGTGATTCCGCCGCTCGCTATCGGTGGACCTTTCCTCACGATTCGTAAGTTCTCGAAGGATCCTCTTGGCATCGAAGACCTCATCGGCTTCGGTACCTTGACCCCCGCAGCTGCACGCTTCTTGCAGGCGTGCATCATCGGCAAGCTCAACGTAATCATCTCAGGTGGTACCGGTTCCGGTAAGACCACCACGCTGAACGTGATGTCGTCGTTTATCCCTGAAGGTGAGCGCGTCATCACTATCGAGGATGCGAAAGAACTTCAGCTCCGCCAGGACCACGTCCTGTGTATGGAATCGCGTCCACCAAACGTCGAGGGCAAGGGCGAGGTTTCGATTCGAGACCTTGTCAAGAACGCCTTGCGTATGCGTCCTGACCGCATTGTTGTCGGTGAGTGTCGTGGCGGCGAGGCGCTCGACATGTTGCAGGCAATGAACACCGGTCACGATGGCTCGCTCACCACGACTCACGCGAATACTCCTCGTGACGCGATGACCCGTATCGAGACGCTCGTGATGATGGCCGGCTACGACATGCCCGTCCGCGCTATTCGCGAACAGATGGCTTCGGCTGTCGACCTTGTTATTCAGATCGGTCGTCAGCGTGATGGCTCTCGTAAGATCTCCCACATCACCGAGGTCCAAGGCCTCGAGGGTGACGTGATCATCTTGCAGGACATCTTTCTGTTCGATTTCGCAGCTGGTGTAAGCGAGGAAGGAAAGCTCCTCGGAACGCTTCAGCCAACAGGTGTTCGTCCGAAGTTCGCCGAGAAACTTGCTGATCATGGCATCAAGCTGGGTGCAGAGGTCTTCACTCCTACACGGAGGGCCCTATGAGACTCAGCAAGCCAATTGCGGCATTCGTCGCAGTCCTGGCGCTGCTACTCAGCATGTTCGCTGCGCCGCTTGCGGCTCAGTCGACAGCTCAGGACGGCAGCGACTTCGAGGTGTTGCGCGTCGATTTGTCCGGAGACACTGGACTCGTCGCGTTCCGTCCTCAACAAGATGTCGAAGCTGGGACCAGCCTCGTCGCGAACATCAGAGGCGACGATGTCACCGCGGACACTACGACGATATCGAACTCGCCGATCGGTCGAGAGGTCGTACTCGTCGTCGATAACTCCGAAACTGCTGACACCGTTACCGGATACTCCCAGATCCGCTCCGCCGCATTGGCGTATATGGAGACGGTCACCGCAGGTACTGACGTCATGCTCATTCTGGCTGGCGACAATGGACTAGACATTCGGCCCGAAATCGCCTTTACCAACAACCACGGAGCTATTCGCGATGCGTTGAGTTCGTCAGGGGTCGGTACAGCGGCGGTCACCTGGAACGCTGTCAACGCTGCAGCCTCTTCCTTTCAAGGCAACGGACTTCGCGAGGTTGTCGTGTTTGCCGGAAGCGATGCCGAAGCATCGACGGTAAGCCCAAATGTTGCCCAGGGTTCGCTATTGAGCTCCAACGCTGCGCTCAGTGTGGTCGGACCTGATATTTCGAATCTCGACCTGTCGCAGTTCCGCTCGGTTGCGAACGAAGTCCGCGGCGGCATCTTCCTTCGTGGAGATTCCGATGTCGACATGATCGCTGCTGGCGGTCAACTCGGCAACATTCACCGGAGCACCAGCGTCGGACGTTTCAGCACCGAAGCCGTTGAGCTTCGGAGTGCCGAGAGCGCCGGCACGACCCAGATCACCTTCGAGTTCGGATCGGCAAGCGAACGAGTTCGCGTTGTCGCTGGAGGTGTAGCCGGTGGCTCTGGCCTTCTCGCTCCTGCGCTCCAAGAGACCTCCCGTTTCGACATCTTGTCGGGCGGTGGCTCGGCGATCGTAGCGATCGCACTGGCTGTGGTAGCCGTGTTGTTGTTCAGCTACGCAATGCTCACTATTTTTGCCGGAAACGACGACACACTTAACTCGACGTTGGCCGTATACGGCTCGCAGGATTCGGCCTCCGCTGCAGCGGACGAAGAATTCAATCTGCAACGAAACAAGATCATCGAGTCGGTTGTTGAAAAAGCCGAGGAGGCTGCTGAAGCCCGAGGAAGTCTGGGCTCAACGACCTCGCTACTCGAGAAGGCGGAGATTCCCCTCCGTGTGGGTGAGGCCTTCGCTATCCAGGTCGGGCTCGTCATTGTCGCTCTCCTGCTCGGGTTCCTCCTGTCCGGCGGCAATATCTTCGGTGGTTTGGTTCTCGCAATACTCGCCGCGATCATCCCAACGCTCTATATCAAGTTCAAGGTTGGCCGCCGAGCTAAGGCGCTCGAGTCGCAGCTTCCAGACACGTTGAACCTGCTCGCATCAACCCTGAAAGCTGGTTACAGCTTTATCCAGGGCATGGACGCAGTAGGCAACGAGGGCGACGAGCCTCTCGCAGGCGAATTTCGCCGCACCGTGAACGAAGCCCGTTTGGGCAAGGACCTTGACGTTGCACTCGACGACCTCTCCGAGCGAGTCGGTTCTGTCGACCTTCTATGGGCGATCGTAGCGATCAAGATCCAGCGCGAAGTTGGCGGTAACTTGGCGGAACTTCTGACCACTGTGGCCGACACGATGACGGCTCGGACCCGGCTACGAGGAGAGGTTGCGGCGCTCACCGCCGAAGGTCGAGTGTCAGCGATGGTACTGATGATGCTGCCCTTCGGTGTTGGTATCGCAATGTACTTCTTGAACCCGGACTACATCTCCGTTCTCTGGTCCGGCACCCTCGGGTACGCCGCAATGGGAGCAGCGCTGATCGCGATGGCAGCGGGCGGTTTGTGGATGCGCAAGCTCATCGACATCGAGATCTAGGAGGAATTGAACGCTATGGAAATTCTGTCAAGTATCCCACTGGAAGTTGCCATCCTGTTGGCTGGTGCTGCCGTTGCGGGATTCATCTTCTTCATCCTGATCGGACGCGAAGACGCGCGAGAAGCGCGAGAAACGCTAAGCCAGGTCGAAGGTTACGACGTATCTGCAGCAGCTGACGCTGGCGTGTTGGACGGCGACGAGCTGCAAGGTTCCTTTATGGAGCGCATCGGGTCACAGGTCTTCAGCGGCGCTGGAGACTTTGGTCGACGCTTCACCCCGGCTGGTTATGTCGATAAGGTCCGCCAGAAGTTCATTCTGGCCGGCCAGGACTCGACGGCAAAGGTCGATCAGTTCATTGCCCTGCGTGTCATCGCACTCGTGTCGATCCCGTTCATTCTGGTTTTCTTCTTCGTGTGGAATCCGCTCGGGTTTGAGGGCTTCACTCGCTTGATGATCGTCGGAGCGCTACTCGCAGCGTTGGTGCTTGGCCCCGATGCCAAGCTCACACGAGCCGTCGAGGCTCGACAGAAAGCGATCTTGAGCGACCTCCCAGACATTCTCGATCTACTGACGATCAGTGTTGAAGCTGGTCTTGGTTTCGAGCAGGCGCTCGACCGCACGATCGCTACGGTGCCTGGTCCGCTGTCTACGGAGTTTGCCCGAATGCTCGGCGAGAGTCGTGCGGGCTCCAGTCGAGCCGACGCCATGCGAGCCATGGATGCTCGTATTGATCTGAGCGAAGTCCGCTCGTTTGTGCTCGCGATCTTGCAGGCTGACACCTTTGGTGTGTCGATCGGTCGTGTTCTCCGGGCGCAGGCTGACGAGATGCGTATTCGTCGCCGCCAGATCGCCTCCGAGGCCGCTCAAAAGGCCCCGGTAAAGATGCTAATTCCCATGGTCTTTTGCATCTTCCCCGCTCTGTTCGTAGTGATTTTGGTGCCTGCGATGATTCAAATCGCAACGACGCTCTAATCATCGACCTATTTCGTCCATTACAAGCTCAACAACGCTGCCTTCGCACCGATTGGCAAGAGTTACAAGTCCGATGAGGAACTACCAATGACTATTCGATTGATGCTCGCAGATGATCACCGGATGCTCCGTGAGGGGCTTAGCCGGTCTATGCGTGACGAGGGATTCGACGTAGTGGCCGAGGCACGCAATGGCGCCGAAGCCGTACAGCTCGCCACCCAGGTCAAGCCTGAGGTCATCCTCATGGATGTGACAATGCCTGAGTTGGACGGTGTCGAAGCGTGTCGCCAGATTCGCGATGCCTACCCAGAGGCGCGAGTGGTCATGTTGACCATGCACGCCGATCAGGACGTGCTGGCCAACGCTATTCGTGCTGGCGCTTCGGGCTACCTGGTGAAGGATTGCTCGACCAACGAGATCGCCTCGGCGGTTCGTATGGCAGCTGCCGGTGACACCGCCCTGTCGCCTCAACTCGCTGCCACCATGCTCAACGAGGTCCGCCGCATGGACCAACCGGTACCTGAGCAGGAGCGCGTCGTAACCAAGCGTGAGGAAGAAGTTCTTCAGCTGATCGCTGACGGTTGTTCGACCCCAGAGGTTGCCGAGAAGCTCTTCATCAGCCAGAAGACAGTGAAGAACCACCTTGCGTCGATTTATCAGAAGCTCGACGCTCGTGATCGCACTCAGGCTGTTCTGTCTGCGGTTCGCATGGGCATTGTTCACCTGGACTAATCATGACGGAGGTCTCTCCGGGCGAGACCTGGTTTCGCCGGGTGGTACTCGTGTTTGGCGGCACGTTGATGGTCCTGGCGATTTGGACGGTGAGTCAGGAAGGTGTGGCCGAAGGTCTACGCACGGATTGGACCGCCTTTGATAATGCTGCCAGCCGATTGTTGGGTGGCGAGCAAATCTACCGCCCTTGGGATCGCGAGACCGAGTCCCTGCCGTACCTGTATCCGCCGTACGCGTTGTGGCTAGCGCTCCCTCTAGGCCTGGTTGGGTTCCTCGGGTCCTATGTTCTTGCCGCTGGTAGTGCCCTGGCCGCCTTGCTCGGCGGTATCTCGTTACTCCGGCGGGTTGCCGAACGTGGGGGAGTGCCTGCAGAACGGTCGATATCGATCAGTACCGGAGTAATCGCAGCGTGCACGACCGGAACCGCTTTTAGCAGCGTCCTTATCGGCCAATACAGCGGCTTGTATGTGTTGGCATTGGGTTTGGGTCTTTGGTTGTTCGTTAACGACCGGCAGGCGTTGGCTGGGATTGCGCTCGCGATCTTGGTTCTGAAACCGAACATCGCTGTCGCACTGATCGTGGTCTTGGCTTGGTCTCGATCGTGGAGGGCGCTCGCTGGGTTTGGGGTTGGCGCCGCTGGTGCCTTGGCCTCGACCATTCCGCTTGGTCTTGGCGTGTGGTCCGGCTTTTTCGCCAATGTGCAACAAATGGCCGATCTTCAAGCGACAGGGATCGTACCCACAAACAAGATGATCACCTTTACCAGTACGGTCAGCGAGTGGACGGGGACAGCCGATACTTCGCTGCTGGCTATCGGGTCGTGGTTGGCCTTTACCGCCGTTGTTGGCGTAGCGACGCTCGTGGTTTGGGCCCCCAAGCGGTTCGCCGAGAGCCCCCAACGCGCTTTCGCTATATGGGCGATCTTTGTCATCATCGCAAACCCCCGAATGTTCTTCTACGACGGCACACTCGTGATCTTCGGTGTCCTCGGCTTGTGGAGCTTGCCGAGTGGAATGCTCGGCGCACGCGGAACTCGGCTGCTTCCGTTCGTTGCCGGCGCGCTGTGGCTGGCGTCATGGGGCGCAACGTTTACCGCATTGAATGGCTTTGTGGCCCCATTGGGTGCGGTCCTTATCACGGTTGTGGCTCACGAGACGTGGCGAACCGGTCGGCGTGCACGTGGCGTCGATGCAACCGTTGTTTCGGTGATGGACCGTTCTGGGAACTTCGAGGCCGACCAGGCGGCGCCACCGGCGGCTGCGTAGGACCGGTACGTGTCTTTCAAAGCGTGGAATCAATGGGTTTTGGACGGTTTGCCTAAAGGACTCAGTCAAGACGGGTCGGGTGGCCTATGAGGATCTTCGGAATCTCCGTCGAAACCTTATTTACAACAGGGGCCCAACAAGGGGCCACACCACAAGGAGAAACCTGACGTGATTACCCAATACAACATCTTCACCACCTGGCTCAAGGCTCACACCAAGTCTGAGCGTGGCGCTGCAATGGTCGAGTACGCCCTCTTGGTCGCACTCATCGCAATCGTTGCAATCGCTGCTCTTCAGCTGCTCGGTGGAACCGTGTCGGAGAACTTCGACACCATCAACAGCGAGCTCGTTGAGAACCGTCCAGCCCCGGCAGCACCAGCAGCAGGAACGCCGTAAGGCAGGCTAATTCGCTTCTGGCCTAGGCCAGAACAATTGAGTTAAGCCCGGGGGGTGACAGGAAATCCTGTCACCCCCCGAACGCAATTTTCCACGGAAAGAACACGAACCATGTCGCACAATTTAGCTCTCGCAATTTGGGGGCGTCGTACAAAATGTATGGGCAACGCCCTACTGCCTTTGCGTGGCGAGCGCGGTGCCTCGATGGTCGAATACGCACTCCTCGTGGCCTTGATCTCACTCATCGCTCTCGCAGCATTGGTGGGCTTTGGCAACGAGCTCGGCGTGGAGTTCAGCGAAATCAACTCCGAAGTGGATCGGGTAAGCCCGAACCCTTAGGCAGCTTCGGGAAGTCCCGCTACGCCGGGGCCCTGGAGAATGCACCGAATAGTGGTTCCCGTCCCTGGTGCACTTTCCACCTCAAATGCGGCGCCGACGCTAGAAGCTCGTTCCCGCATCCCGACCAGGCCGTAACTGTCCACTCGGCCACTCTCGCCGATAGCGAAGCCTCGCCCATCGTCGGCGATTTCGAGCACACCCTGCTCGCCGTTGGATGCCCAACGAACATCAACTTTTGAGGCGTCAGCATGACGCTCGACGTTGACCAAGGCTTCTTGGGCAATCCGCCACATCTCACGTTCTTGCATGATGGGCAGTCGGTCGCTGGCATCGATATCTAGCGAGATGTCGAGGCCGCTTCGGTCAGACAGCCGTTCGGCAAAGTCCGAGATCGTGTCCTCGAGGCCCTTGGTGTCGCTGACATCGGTGCGGATATCGGAAAGTGTGTCTCGGATCTCTCGGATCACGTTTCGTACGTCGTGTTGCAACTGGTCGAGCGCAGGACCAACATCGTGGCCTTCGCCGTGGCGTTTGATCAACCGATCGACCTCAAAGGCCAAGAACGCCATCGATTGGCCGATGCGGTCGTGGAGATCTCGGGCGATTCTGGTTCGTTCCTCGTCGGCGCCCATGGTGCGCAGGCGGCCGAACCAGCGAGCGTTGTCGACCGCGAGAGCGAGCGGGTCGACGAAACCGTTGAACATCTGGACCATGCGCTCGTCGTAGACGTTGGGGGCTTCACTCTCGATCGCGAGGAGGCCGATGATTTGGCCGCGTGCGGTCAGCGTTGTGTACAGGCCGGACTCGCCCAGGGCGCTGAGCCCCGATGTTCCGGCCGCCGGCAGGTCCGGAAGGTCGATGAGGCGGTTCTGGGCGATGGCGGTCTTGAGCGGATTGGACAATTCGGTCGGCCCGAGGCGCATCGGCAGATTCGTGCCCTCGGAACGCATGACCATCCAACTGGCATCGGTCTCGTCAAAGACGAACAACGCCATCGCGTCGTAGTCGAAGAGGCTTCGTAGACGGCTCACTGTCGTGTCGAGCACTTCGTGCAGGTCGAGTGAGGCGGGGAGAGTCTGTGCAACACGGTGCAACGAATACAACAGTGCGTTCGCGTCAGACAGGCGTTCCATACGGTTGACGGCGAGACTGCGTTGTCGTCGGGCTTCGCCGGTGATTCGACGGGTTTGTCCGGCGATGAGCGCAACGACGCCCAGGATGATCGCCCACTGCGCAATCCGTTGGAGCGAATCGAGTTCGAAGCCCACTGATGCGAATTCGAGCGCGGTCGGTAGGACCGTTGCTAGGAGTGCGACCCGGAGGGCGTAGCGATAGCCACGAGCGAATCCGGCGACGATGATCGGCACGGTCAACGACGCTGCGAGCGGCGATCCCCATCGGCCGGTGAGCGCGATTGCCACTACTGCGAGGACGATCTCGCCAAGAATTGCAAGGTCGCAAGTGATGTGTTGATCGAAACGAATTGGGCGCACATGTCGGACCAAGGTGAGCGCAGTGAATGCGAAGAGCAGCGTTGCCAACACCCGGTCTTGGCCATCGACGATGCCGCGAGCCGATAGCAACACGAGTAGTCCCAGGACACCCCAGCGGATGATCGCAATGATCTGCTGAAAGAGTTCGGTTTGGTCTCTTGCGTCGAGCGAGCCCTCCGAGATCGGCTCCTCGCCTTCACCGCGAACGCTGAAGCGGTTGAGCGTGCTCGGCCGTCGCCCAGCACCGGCGGTGCGTAGGCGCTCGGCGTCGCGCCGGGTCATCTTCGAAGTGAAGTCTCGTTCGTCCATCGAGGGCTTGGGCCTGTCGTTGCAGAATGGGTCTTTTGGACTATCGGCAGGAGTGTGGAGTCGATGAGGG
Source organism: uncultured Acidimicrobiales bacterium (assembly GCA_964612655.1). Classification (GTDB taxonomy): domain Bacteria; phylum Actinomycetota; class Acidimicrobiia; order Acidimicrobiales; family SHLQ01; genus SHLQ01. The sequence goes on from CAZTDG010000092.1 coordinate 11,291, forward strand.
CTACGAAAAGACCTGTAGTTCGGCAGTGTTGCGAACGGTGTCGGTAAGTACGCTTCGACAGGTGTTGGAGTATGGGCTCACGGGTGGAATCGGTTCCGGTAAGTCGACG
>CAZTDG010000093.1:0-11247 GCA_964612655.1 uncultured Acidimicrobiales bacterium
ATTGGTGAAGGCGACCCGAATTCGGTCATGGTCTACCGGTTCGGGCAGCGTGAACACGAAGGGTTCGGTTTCGGTCTGCGAAGCCCATACGTTGCCGACCGAAGTCACTCGGCGAGTCGCGACGCTCGTTCCATCGATCTGTAGTTCAAGGTTCTCGGTACCGGTTGAACCGGTGGCGTGAACGGTGATCACCGAACCATCAGGTTCACCACCAAAGTGCAGAAACCCGGAACACAGCAGAGCTTCACTCGACGCCGGGCCGTTTGTGCAGCCGGTATCGGAGGTCCACTTGCCGGTGGACCAGACATCGCTGGATTCGCCCTGACGTCGCTGCCCGTCGAGTTCGACCCAGTCGACAAAAACATTGCGATCGACAGGCTCGTGTCGATTGTTGATGAAGCCGACCGAGAACTCCTCGATTGGAACCTCGGCAGGAACCGAAACTTCGATCTCTTGCCAGGCAGTCGAGACAGCAAAGTCGGCGATGACGCTGTTGCCCAGCCGCACCTGCATCAACTCTTCGCCGGTGGAGCCGCGCGCTCGAATCGACATCGCCTGATCGTCCGTCTGGCCCATCGCTGCAGATGCCGCCACCGCTGACAGAAATAGAGAAACGAGAAGGGCCACAACGAAGCCTCGTTGCGTCATCGCCTTTGTCATCACGCCCACCTTTCGCCTGAATAGTTCCAGTCGGCGAAGATTGGGTGTTTTTGAGCTGAAGCGGCTCCTGATCTACAGGCCGAAGCCATCTAGGGTGCATCGGCCAGCGTTATCGGCACGGCGAGGTATTTGTGCGCCGTTTGGACCTATGAGACAGGCGAGACGCGGAATTCGAGCAGTGCTGGGAACAGCACGCCGTGTACGTCGACGATCAGTCGCATCAGGGTTTCGGCGGTGATCATTTCGCGTGCGTGCCAGTGTGGGGGAATCGTGGCTGCCGCGATGTCGGGGAACTGCTCGACAAGCTCGTCGAAACCAAGCTTGGCGACGAGCACATCAGCGCTGGCACTGCTTTCGAGGCGGAGACTGTCGTCGGGCAGCGCCATGACCTGCATGAAGTCGTCGTCGCTGACGGGGATGACGGCGAATGCGGGCTTGAGGTCTAGCAACGACCTCACCAGCAGCTCCACGTTGTGCAACATGTGGGCGGCGTCGGTGATGAGCAACGTGTGATGACCCACGTCGAATCGGTCGGACGGCACCGGGGTGTCGCGTTTGGGGAAGGTTGCAGAAGAATCGCTCATCGGTTCCACCTTAAAGATCGGGTGTGACAGGCTCGGCGCAGCTGGTAGCTGCTACTCGTTGCAGTCGACTACTCGAATTGTCCCGGCGGTGGGGATGACGCATGACGACTCGGGGTAGTCAGACGTGTTCACGATGTCGAAGCTCGCAACCTTGTTGCCGGTCACCGTGAGGGAGTCACGGTCGATGCCGTTGCACTCGTCCCAGGCCTGACAGAAGTAGGCATCGGCGGCGTGGATTGGCTGACCATCTGCGAGCCATTCGTCGGTAATGCCGAGGAAGCCGTGAAGGCTGATGAGCGTGTCGTCCGAGCTGTTGATCCAGACCGACAGGTCTTGGAAGACGCCGGTATCGCCGACGATCTCCTCACCCTCGAACACGGCGAACTTCGAGCTGTCGTCCAGTTCGTAGCCAAAGTCGGCCAGAAGGCGAGCACTAGCAGAGGACTCCACGGCTTCTCGTACGAATTCGTCCACCGACACTTCATCGTTGAATTCGGGGAAGGCGTGGAAGGTGAGCTCGGTGGGCTCAACCTGGGGCGCTTCGGTCGTCGTGGTCGTAGTGGTTGTTGTCGTTGGCGCCGCGGTGGTTGTCGTTGTCGACACTTCGAGAGCGAGCTCGGGGTCGATGGCCACCTGTTCATCGGCAAATGCCAATGCTTCGACCGGTTCACCAACGTCGGCGGGACCAGCCGACTCGGTGGTCGACGTCGCTTCTCCGCACGCGGCCAACACACACGCCGCCATGATCAACAAGACCCGCAATTTCGCCATGTCGAAGGACTACGACATTTTCGGTGGCCACCTTGAGCACCGATGGCCGCTCACCTGCAAGGCCCTCCAAATTTTGTTATGTGGCGTGGCCGTTCCACAAAAGCCGTTGATGAGCTGTACGAACGCGCTGTGCGAGCTCTGAGCGGTACCGTTCATAGATGGCAGACACCGAGACGCCCGACTCGTTCACCTGGGGCCGCCTGATCGCATTGTTCTCGCCGCATCGAGGGCGGGTGTTTCTCGTCGTCGTAGTGGTGTTGGTGAGCGCCGGTTTGGGCATCGTCAACCCGCTACTCACGCGACGAGTGTTCGACGACGCACTGTTCCCGGGCACTGGCACGCCCGACGTCGGACTGCTCACCACGTTGATCGCGATCATGCTCACGGTTGCGTTCATGAGCGGCGCGTTCGGCGTAGCGCAAACAATCCTCACGAACCGGCTCGGCCAGAACGTGCTGCGAGATCTGCGAGACGACCTGTACCAGCATCTGCAGACCCTGCCGTTGTCGTTTTTCGCTGGTGCGCGAACGGGCGATCTGCAGTCTCGAATCACCAGCGATGTGGGTGGCGTGCAGACGGCGGTCACCACGACGTTGTCGAACATCTTGTGGAACGGCGTTGCGTTCGTAAGCGCGTTAATCGCGATGCTCGTACTCTCGCCCGCGCTGACGGGGATTACCTTGGCGACGGTCCCGGTGTTCTTGGTGGCGACTCGCTGGGTCGGCCGCAAGCGGGAGAAGCTAACCGCCGAGGCTCAGGCCGCGACGGCCGAGATGAGCGTGGTGACGCAGGAGACGCTGTCGGTTTCGGGAATCACCCTGGCCAAGCTCTTCGGTCGTCAGCATCACGAGATCGAACGCTTCACCACAGCGAACAAACGACTCGCTCATGTGACGAGTCGACAGCAGGCGATCGGCCAGGGGTTCTTCACCGTGATTCTGGTGTTCTTGGGCGCGGCGCCGATCCTGGTGTATCTCGTGGCCGGGTTGTTGCTCGACGGTGGAAGCGGGTTGACCGCCGGAACGATCGTTGCGGTCACGACCTTGCAGAACCGATTGTTCTTCCCGGTCGCTCGCCTATTGGAGACGGTCGTGCAGTTGCAGTCGTCGAGGGCGATGTTCCGACGCATCTTCGAATACCTGGACACCGAGCCCGAGATCATCGAGGCCGTCGACGCGATCGATCTCACTCATGATTCGGTCGAGGGGCTTGTGCGCTTCGATGAGGTGACCTTCCGATACGACGGCACGTCGAACGAGGCCGCCCCGTCGCTCGAGTCGTTCTCGATGGACGCGAGCCCGGGCATGTTGGTGGCGCTGGTCGGCCCATCGGGTGCGGGTAAGTCGACGGTGCTGAGTTTGATCGCCCGGTTGTATGACCCGACGACCGGCGTGGTGAGCATCGACGGTGTCGATTTGCGCGACCTGTCGTTCGCGTCGCTCGCTGACACGATCGGGTTCGTTACCCAGGAGAGTTATCTGTTCGCAGGTTCGCTGCGAGACAACATCGCCTATGGCCGTCCCGAGGCGACCGACGATGAGGTTGAACAGGCCGGGCGCGCCGCGGCGATTCACGATCGGATCATGGAGTTCGACGAGGGTTACGACACGGTGGTGGGCGAACGTGGTTTCCGTTTGTCGGGTGGCGAGCGTCAGCGTGTGGCCATCGCACGAGTGCTGTTACATGACCCGAAGGTGCTCGTGCTCGACGAGGCCACTTCGGCACTCGACACGGCGAGCGAACGCAAGATCCAATCCGCACTTGGCGACCTGGTGGAGGGGCGCACCACGTTGGCGGTTGCGCACCGGTTGTCGACCATTCAATCCGCCGACGTGATCCACGTGATCGACCACGGCCGGATCATCGAGTCGGGCACCCACCACGACCTCGTCGAGGCGGGCGGCGTGTACCGCACGCTCTATGACGAGCAGTTCGGTTCGGGTACGATCGAAACCCATTGCGCCGACGGCGTGATCTTGGCCAACGGCCAATGGCGCAGCCACGAGGTCGCCGCCGCTACGTCTAGCTAAGCGATTGGTACTTCAGCGAAGCAACCGCGTTGATCTGTGCGAGGAAGAATTCTTTCAGCATCTCTTGGAACCCATCGCGCATCGGTGGCGTTTGGGGTGCGACCGCTCAGAGCAGCGGTGCAATTCCGTGAAAGGCGAAGCAAATGAATGAGATGGAGAAAGAAGAAGGAACAACGGGATCGAGAAGTTCCCGTTCCTCGAGGAGAACAATTGCGATCGTGACAGCGATCTTGATGGTCGCGGCGACCATGGCGATCGTCGCGCAACCCGCAAGCGCGCAGACCGTCGAACATGGCGGCCCATGCCCAGCCGGAGCCGAAGGCTCCCAGGTCCCGGGCGAATGGGGCTACTGGCGACCAACCGGAACATCGTGCATCTTCCCGGGAACCAGCACACCGGACACACCAACCAACACGACGACGACCACGACTGCGCCAACTGCGGCTCCGCCTCTAACGCCGTCGGACAACTGCGACTACTCGCAGGCCGACATGTTCAACGGCTACGGCTGGGACAATGTGGCCCTCGAATCGTGTCCACCACGTGATGGCGATGGAGCCAACGGAAATGGCCAGGCAGAAAACGTTGACTCAACCAACGCTGGAACCTGCCCGGCAGGCTGGCCTGGCTCTACGTTCGATTGTCGGTTCAACGTCGCAAATCGCTTCTCGTTCACGACCGACGCTGGCAACGACGGCCAGCGCAACTCACTTCCAGTCTTAAACCGAGGGGATGTCAGCTCGGAGTTTGATCGAGACAATGGAGGGTTCCGTACCCGCTGTCTCGTATCGCATTTCTCCTATTCGGACGCCTTGGTGGCATTTGGGGAACCTACCCGGGACAACGCGCATCTTCATATGTTCTTCGGCAACACGAGCACCGGGCCCAACTCGGTAAATGGTGGAATCACAGGCAGCAGCACCGACCATCTCCTCAACCCGAACAATCGGTCGACGTGCGGCGATCTAGGACAGAACAACCTGTCTGCGTACTGGATTCCTGCACTTCTCAATGAAGACGGCGAGCCCGTCGTACCGGATCAGATCAACGTGTACTACAAGACGCTCAACAACCGAGACACTGCCAACTACCGGGACGACAATGCCGATGGCATTCCGGAAATCCTCGACGAGATGCGCCCGATCCCGAACGACCTTCGACTGATCTCCGACGACGGAAAGCTCAAGATTGATCATCGTGAGAACGATGGCACCTATCTGGTCCTGCGTGTCGAGTTCCAGAACTGCATCCGAGTCAACGAGGCCGGAGCTGCGGTTGGAACAAGCGATGGTGTTGTCCGACAAAACGACCCTAAGCACCGGGCGAACTACACCATGGCCAAGCACACCGACCGCACATCGAACGGTCAATGTGGAGTCGACGATGACGACTTCGTCCGAATCCCGGGGCTCGAGTTCAACATTCAGTGGAAGATCGAACAAGGCAGCGACAACAAGTTGGAGAACGGCAACTGGACATTCTCTAACGGCGTCGGTTGGGATCAACTACCTGAAGGCACTTCAGCGACCGAAGAGTGGCCAGCAGAATTGTCACCGGAAGCAGTGGTTAACGGCCACACGCACCGTCTCCACGCCGACTACATGGCTGCCTGGGAAAACAACGACTCATGGGACACGAGCACTGGCGCGTTCGTCGATCGAACGACCGACGCAATGAGCCAGCTCTTGGACCAGAACCAGCAGCTTGGATCATCACTGTTCACTAATGAGTTCGACAGGTTGACCCAGATTCTCAACGTAGCCGGCCAACCCATGTCTGAGTCCGGTGGCGTGTACAACGCGGAGTTGGGCCTTGCTGTCGACACCCTCGTCCTACCGAATGGCACGGCTATCCCATGCCTCATCGGCGGGAATGCAGCTCCCGATTGCACATAACCAACAAGACGCTGTGATCGGTTCGTCGAAAAGCGATCTGATCCAGCTTGGGCCGGGCGTGCGTATGCACGCTCGGCCGGCGGGCTTTCCGCGGTGTGGCACAGACGGCGTGCCTGGCACACTTAGCTCGTGACCGACTTGCGTGAACCTGGCTACGACGTGATTGGTGACGTGCATGGCGAGGGCACCAAGCTCGAGCGGCTGCTCACGAACATGGGCTACACAAACGAGCGCGGCTACTACGCCCACCCGACTCGCAAGGCGATCTTCGTCGGCGATCTGGTCGACCGAGGCCCCGAACAGCTCCTGGCCGTTCGCACCGCCAAGGCCATGGCCGACGCGGGGACGGCCACGGTGGTGATGGGCAACCACGAGTTCAACGCCATCGCGTTTCATACCCCGCACCCGTACCGGCCTGGCCAATACCTTCGCCCGCACAGCGAGAAGAACATCGACCAGCACGGCGCGTTCCTCGATGCGGTTGGCTTCCAGTCATCGGATCACGACGAGGTCATCAGCTGGTTCCGAACGCTACCCATGTGGGCCGAGCACGACGGCCTTCGCGTGGTGCATGCCTGTTGGCATGAGGCAAGCATGGGCTTGGTCTACAACGACCCACATCTCGACGACGAGCTGCTCGTCGCGGCATCGACGTGGGGCGCACCGGAGTTCATGGCGATCGAGGTGTTGCTCAAAGGCCCCGATGTTCCCATCGACCCTGGCTACTACGACAAGGACAACACCTTCCGAGATCTGGCTCGCCACGCCTGGTGGAAGCCGGACCCAGATGACCCGCTCGATCGGATCGTCGTTCCCGGTGGCGTCACCGCCGATCCGCAAGGCGCCATCCCGTGGCCTCCAGCCGATGGCGGCACACGGGTCGGCCGCCCGTTCATCGACCCCTACCCCACCGGCGCTCCCCCGGTGATCTTCGGCCACTACTGGCGCACCGGCACGCCGACGCGCACCAGTGCGAACACGGCGTGCGTCGACTATTCGGCTTGCAAGGGCGGACCGCTCGTGGCCTACCGCTGGAGCGAAGGCGAGCCGCTCAGCGACGATCGGTTTGTGACGTCGTAGCGCTTTGACGCCGGGCTTTAGCGCGGTCGGCAACGGACCGATAATTCGTATTGAACGTTGAGCCCAAGGAGCAGGCGTGGTTGACCGAACCGATGTTGTAGACGCTGGCGTTGACGCCACCCAAGAAGAGCTCATGCGTCTTCAGGAACGTGTGCTCGAACTCGAAGCCGAGCTTGGGCAGCGTTCGTGGAAGGTGGGCGACTTCTACCGAGTGCCGACCGCATCGGGTGCCCCAGCGGTACTTGGCCAAGTCGTTACTCTCGCACCAACCGGCCGACCATTTCAGGTGATCGAAGCGGCCGAACCTGGCCTGATGGATTCGATACCGACGGTTCGCCAGCTCGGCGACGGCCTAGTGCCCAACGTTGTGGGCTGCGACAAGCCCAGCTGGTGGCCGCTGTAGCCGCTAACCGGCTGCGCTAGACCGTCCGCCTATTCGATGGTGTGGGCGAAGATTTCTGGTTCGCTCGGCGCGTTTTCAAGCGCCTCAAATATGTGGCGAACTACCTCGTCGAACTCTTTACCGTGCTCTGGCCCGAACTCGTCGTCCGACCCTATTCGAACCAAACCCGTCACAGTAACGGCGACGTTTGCCCGAGTCACAACAACCGTCAATGAGAGCCCGTCTCCAAAAACCACATCCTCGATACCTACACCTGGAATCATGCGGTCACCGAGTGATAGCCCCTCAGCCAAAGCCGGGCCCCAGCACACCGGAGCGAGCGAGTTAGCCCGATCGATCACTTCTGCATCCCCGTCAGCAACGCTTTGTGCCTGTACGAAATACGTCAAGTTCTCGGCTCTGCCACTCCATCCGGCACTGATGCTGTTGTTTCTGAGCGAGGCAACATCGGGGTCTGGGCACTCACGATGGGCCGATAGTGACGTGATTATGTCTACTTCGAGCTCGCGCAAGGTGGGATCAGAAATCGATTCGGGAATGGCATCGAACACAAACTCCGGGTTAATCCAGTCGTCTCGCCCATCGCCGAAGAATTCGTCAAGGTCTTCAGCAAAGCCCGACTGTGGTGGCGTAAACACCCTCTCCGGAAGTTCCGCTGCGAGGATCTCTGGTTCCGTCGGGGCTTGGTTCAACGTGTCGTAAACCTCTAGGACCTTCTCGTCGAACACCAACTCGAAGAGGCCGCTACCGAAAATGGAGCCCACAACCTCAAGGCTTTCAAGGCTGCTATCGAGTGACATCGTGACGGTGGTCGCGAGGTTGTTTCGTGTGAGCACAATCGAGGCTGACTCAACTCCGCCAGAGGTAGTCGTCACCACACGCGTCGGACCGATGTCTTCGATCGAGCGTGAGTTCGCTGCCCCAGTCCGTTCGCCGGCAGCGCACCTCGGGAGGAGATCGTGGATCCTGCGAATGTCGTCGGGATCAAAACCAGTGGCGTTGACCGATTCGACCTCGAAGATGATTCCTTCGAGGTCGCCTTGCCACCGGGCGACCATGGTTTCAGTACCTTGCCACTCCTCGAACAGCTCTGGGTTTGGGCACCCCGATGAGAGTGGCACCGGTTCCACTATCTCAAGAACGAGCGGTTCGAAATCGTTAATGGTCAGGTCATCGATCGGTATATCGAAGATGAACTCCGGATTGATCCAATCCTCGACGTCTGCCACTGACGGCGGCTGTGGTTCGTCAGCGAGCGCGAGTGGTTCAGCGGCGGACTGACCGTTGGATGGCTGTTCGTTGTTCACAGTCGAAGGATCGTTGGATGCGGCGGTTGAGGCTGCGCTCTGTGAGTCGACGACCTCACCATCGAAGCCTCGCAAGGGTGGGCTCGCGGCAGGTGGCGCCTCCGAACTTGCGCAACCGACGGCGATGATCGCCAGAAGGACCACACCGAGCTCAACACATCTCCGCCGCAACGCCATGCGGTTTCAATCGACAGCATCGCCAGCACGTGCATGGGGCAGTCGGCTCAAGTGGTCGGTTTGACGAGCTGTTTGCACATTGAGTGCTTTTCATATACTTTCATGTCATGCCAATTGTTCGCATGCATATGGAGAGTGCAGATGGTCTCGTCGACGAATACCGCAACGCCGCGGGCAACGTGCGCGACATCCTTGCCGATCTCTCCCCATATGTAACCGACGCGTACGAACTGTTAGGTCGCGGCGGGAACCCGGCCTACGGACCGCGGGCCGCTCTACAGACACTGGCCAACGACCTGGGTGTCGAGCGCGAAGACGTTGCCTGGCGCGTCGATTACATCCGCGCCTTCGACGCACAGAACATCGGCATAGACGGCCGAGTCACCGCGTTCGTCCCAGCCAACCTCGACGCGGCATTCCGCCAAGCAGGGCTCACCGAAGAACAAGCAGAGATCGCCAAAGACCTGATGGACGACGGCGCATCGTTCGTCGACGCCATCACCGCAGCACAAACCGACAACCCCGAATCCACCCTCGCCGCGATCCAACTCGCCGAACTCAACGCCGAGATCGAGAACTGGAACGGCACCGACAACGACCCAAAGCTCGACGCACTCCTCAGCGAACGACGAGCACTTATCAACGAGCTCACCGGCAAAGAACCGTGGGAAGTCGACGAAGACCTCGCCGTCCTCGCCGCGCTCAACAACATCTCCTATGAAGAAGCCGAGTTCTGGACAACGGCCGCCACCATCGACGAACTGAACGCAAACATCGAGAACTGGACCGGCCACCCGAACGATCCGAACTACAACAACATGTTGGCCGATCTCAACGAACAGATCGACCAGTTCGCCAAGGGCGACGCGGACCTCGCCCGCCAGATCCGCGTTCATCTAAGCGAAGGTCTTCCCGCGAACGAAGCGCTGTTCGAAGGGGCGCTCGCGGCCTTCGCCAATACCCCGCTCACCGAGTTGCTCACGCAGATCGAACAACGAGGCGCCAACCCTGAGGCCTTTGATCCGATCGGTATGGCGTTGCAAGCGTCGCTGCTTTCGAACCTGGAAGAGTTCACCGGCGCTGACGCTGGAGACGTGAACCTTGGCGTTGCCGCCATGGCCCAAGACAGCGGCCTCACCTACAACGCAGCGGTTGCCATGCTGAATAGTTCAGGCGAGTTCGGAACGTTCGACTACCTCGCCGGACCTATCTCCAGCGGCGAAGAGGCAGCCTTTCGAATCCTCGGCGATCGCGGCGCCTTCGACGAGATCGAGCACGCCAACGGCGGATGGTTCGGACCAGACGCAAAGCTGTCGACCGACGACTTTGAAACTGTGCGCTAACCCCGGGGACTTCAGCGCCGAAGCAGTCGCGTTGGCCACCTTCTTCAGCAACAACCCCGACGAGTGGGCCAAGTTCGATTCCGCACGCGAAGGCGTAGCCCTGTCGGGTCTCGCCGACGGCGAATACGTCGTGACCGACGGCGACGGCACAACATCGTTCGCCGATGTCGAGCAATACGTCACCAACATGACGTTGTTCAACACGCTCACCGCCGAGATGGACCGCAACGGCGACTTCCTCCAGGACCTCGACAACTCAGGCCAACTCGACCAAGCCGAATTCGAAGCCGCACTCCAACAACTGGAAACCGACAACGAGAACTTCGAAGGCCTGCAACAAACACTGCAGTTCGCGATCGATTCCGATCTGATGAACGAGCCCGACAACCGATCGACACTCGCCCAAATCGGCGACAGCATCTACACGATCAGTTCGCTGAACCCGGGGTCGCCAACCAACATCCACCGGGCAATCACCGAACCAGGCGACCTACTCAACGACTACGTCTCCTTCGGCCAAGGCGCAGGCAACACCGTGGTCGCATTCGGCCAGCTGGCCTACGACGTGTCGGTCATGAGCCCGCTCGCACCAGGCTTCTACTTCGAAGCGTGGCGAGTCGACGGTGACATGGACCAACACCGCGGCGTTCAAATGGCCAGAGCCGTTCCCGCAATTGTCGAAAGCGTCGCATCGCTAAGCCCGGTCACACCGCAGTTCTGGAGCGAACTCGACGAAGTCCGCCAAACCGGCACCTGGGACAACCACGGAGGCGTCACCCTCATCGAGGCCTCGATCGACTTCGAAACCTTCCTTAGCGACCCCGCCGAATGGGCCGGCCAATTTGCCCCAGAAGTGCTCATCACCATCGCCACAGGCGGAGGCGGCTCCATCGCCAAAATCGGCACCACAGCCACACGCGCCACCAACGCCGCACGGCGAGCAGCCACCACCGCCCGACGCATCCTCCCCAACGCAGCCGACCTCGCCGACCTACGC
>CAZTDG010000094.1:0-9306 GCA_964612655.1 uncultured Acidimicrobiales bacterium
GCTCCGCCGCGATTTTCGGCGCTCGCAGATCCGCTTGCTTTCGCCGCAGGCTCAATCCGTCGCCTGGCGGCTCCTCGATTCGCGCTGCGGATTTTGGTGCTTCGGTTGCTTGGTGCCGATGTTGTGAGCGCTAGCGAGCAACTCGGTTAGCGAACGTAGTGAGCGGGGCTCCGCCGCTGATTTTCGGCGTTGGCAGAGCGGCGTGCTCTGCGGATTTTGGGTGGGCCGGAAAGGCAGTGAATGGCAAACGCCCTGCGTGGGGGGTGTGACTTACGGCTGGATCTGGCGCGCGGTGGAGTGGCGACTATGTGTCAATCGCGTTGCGGGCCGGATCTTGTCACTGGCGATCCATAAGGTGTCGAACGTGTGGCTCCTAGGTAGCGAATGTGTGGTGTGCGGCGTCCCCGCACGCGGGATATGTGCGGGCTGTACTGAACGGCTCGAACCGCCGGTGGTTCCTCCGCTGCTGGCGATCGAGTCCGCCGTGGTGCTGTGCAGCTACGAAGGGGTCGGCGCAGATCTGATTCGAGCCGTGAAGTACGGCAACCGCCGCCAAGCCATCACTCCGATGGTCGACGCACTCATTCCAAGTTTGCCTACCGACGTCCACGCGGTCGTGTCGGTGCCGTCGAATCCTGTTCGCGTCCGCGAGCGCGGCTACGACCTGACCGCCACGTTGGCGAATCGCATCGGGCAACGAATCAGCGCACCGGTGATTACGCCGCTGGCACGTGTGTCCAGCGGAACGCAAACGGGGAAGGGGAGAAGCGAACGCCAACATGTCGAGTTCCGCGCTGGTGAATCCGTCCCCGAGCGCATCGTCCTCGTCGATGACGTCGTCACCACCGGCGCAACGGCTGTGGCATGCGCGATCGCGCTCGGCCTCGCCGGAGCTCGCTCGACCACTTTTGTGGCGTTGGGCGCTACCCCAGCAAATTCGAGCAAACTCCTTACAAGTTCCTCACACCGGTGATCTGAATCTGACATTCAAGGATTCGTCAGGTAGTGTCGAAAGTCACAACTAAAGAACACCTCTGGAGGTGCCTATGCAGGTTCACATCAGCTCCCGGCGGACTCGAGTAAGCGATCGTTTGCAGGATCTCACTCGATCCAAGCTCGAACGGCTGGACAAATACGTCCCTGGTTTAGAACGCGCTGATGTGCACTTTCATGAGGAAACAAATCCTCGAATATCGGACAAAGAGGTGTGCGAGATCACCGTCGAGGGCGGCGGGCATCGCATGCGAACCAAAGTCACCGCGGCCGACCCCTATACGGCCATCGACTTGGCAGCGACCAAGCTCGAGCACCAGTGCCACAAGCTCAAGACGAAGATGCATCGCCATGAGCACAGCGGCGTCGAATCGATTCGCAACGATGCTCAGCCGGCCGTTGCGCCCCAAACCGATGACAACGTATCGCGAATCGTCAAAAAGAAGCAGTTCGCGATCGACCCGATGACCGCGGATGACGCCGTGCTCCAAATGGAGCTACTCGGCCACGACTTCTTCCTTTTCACCAACGCTGCAACGAACCGTTCAGCAGTGGTGTACATGCGAGACGACGGCGACGTTGGGCTGATCGACGCCGAATAGCCTCGAAGGCTTCGTCCACACTGGGGGCCGTATACGACGCCCACGTTGAAAACCGAATGAGAAACTGCCGCGTGACACTGCCGGGCCGGTTTGCACCGGTAGCCTGGTACGGCTATGAGCATGTTCAAAAAGGTGTTGCGCAGTGGCGAGGGCAAGAAACTGCGCGCCCTCGAATCGATCGTCCCCGATGTCAACGCGCTCGAACCCGAGATACAAGCGCTTTCCGACGAGGCGCTGCAAGCAAAAACGGGTGAGTTTCGGACCCAACTGGAGAATGGCGCCACCCTCGACGACCTCCTCATCGACGTGTTCGCAACCGTGCGAGAAGCATCGGTTCGCACACTCGGCATGCGTCACTACGACGTACAGCTCATGGGCGGCCTCGCTCTGCACTTGGGTTGGGTCGCCGAGATGCGTACCGGCGAGGGCAAGACGCTCGTCTCGACGCTGCCCGTCTATCTGAACGGCTTGAGCGGCGAAGGACTTCACGTCGTCACGGTCAACGACTACCTCGCCGAACGCGATGCCGAAAACATGGGTCAGCTCCACCGCTGGATGGGCTTGAGCGTCGGCTTGATTATCCCAGGCAATCGAGACTCGACCTTCAAGCGCAAGCAATACGCATCCGACGTCACCTACGGCACCAACAACGAGTTCGGCTTCGACTACCTGCGCGACAACATGGCCATGACCGCCGCCGCCAGAGTGCAGCGAGGCCACAACTACTGCATCGTCGATGAGATCGATTCGATTCTGATCGACGAGGCTCGAACGCCGCTCATCATCAGCGGCCGGGTCGCCGATGCCGCCCAGATCTACTACAAGTTCGCCAGCATTGCGCGTTCGCTGCAGCGAGACGTCGACTACGACGTCGACGAAGAGAAGCGAATCGTCGCACCCACCGAGGCTGGCATCCATGCCGTTGAAGGCGCACTGGGCATCGACAACCTCTACGACCCAGCGTCGTCGAACGCGAACCTCGTGCACCAACTACTGGCATCACTGAAGGCCAAAGAGCTCTACAAGCGTGATAAGGAGTACCTAGTCGACGGGGGAGAGGTCAAGATCGTCGACCAATTCACCGGTCGTGTGCTCGACGGTCGCCGTTGGTCCGACGGGCTACACCAAGCCGTCGAAGCCAAAGAGGGCGTCAAGATCAAAGAGGAAAACCAGACCCTCGCAACGATCACGCTGCAGAACTACTACCGCCAGTACGAAAAGCTTGCGGGCATGACGGGAACCGCTCAAACAGAAGCGGCCGAACTCGCGGAAACCTACGGGTTGCAGGTGGCGCAGATCCCCACCAACAAGCCCGTGGTTCGAGCCGACCAGGCCGACCTCATCTTTAAGAGTGAAGACGGCAAGTTCGGAGCCGTAGCTGACGACATCGAAGAACGCAGCCGCACCGGCCAACCAGTACTCGTCGGAACCGTTTCGGTCGAGAAGTCCGAGAAGCTGAGCCGCCTCCTCGAAAAGCGCGGCATCAAGCACACGGTACTGAACGCAAAGCAGCACACCAAAGAAGGCCACGTCGTCGCCCAAGCCGGCCGTCTCCACGGCGTAACCGTCGCGACGAACATGGCTGGTCGAGGTGTCGATATCAAGCTTGGCGGCGACCCCGAAGGTCTCGCCGAACGAGACTGTCGCGCCGAACAACTCGAGCCCGGAACCGAAGAATACGACGAACGCTACGCCGAACTGCTCCAACAGCACACCGAGCGCTGCGACACTGAAGGTGAACGAGTCCTTGAACTCGGCGGACTGTACGTCTTGGGTACCGAACGTCATGAGAGCCGACGAATCGACAACCAGCTCCGCGGTCGATCCGGACGTCAAGGCGACCCCGGTGAGAGCCGTTTCTACCTCTCGCTCGAGGACGAACTGATGCGCCTCTTCGCAACCGGCGCAATGAACTACGTCATGGACCGGGCACTCCCCGAAGACGTCCCGATCGAAGCCAAGATGGTTACTAAGGCCATCGAGCGAGCGCAGAACACCGTCGAGGCAAAGAACGCTGAGGCTCGAAAGAACGTCCTCAAGTACGACGAGGTAATGAACGAGCAGCGCAAGGTGATCTACCAGCGCAGGAGCAACATTCTCGAAGGCGAAGATCTTCGCGAGGAAGCCGTAGAGGCCATTTCCGAAGTGGTCGATCGTCTCGTCGAATCCCATGCCTCAACCGAACACCCTGAGTCCTGGGACGTCGACACGCTCGAGTCTGAGGTCGCGGGCTTTTGGCCCACCGAACTCGATGCCGATCGCTTCGTCGAAGAGCCCTCCAGCGGAGCGCTGTACGAAACGCTCGCCACCGAGGCCCTCGAACGCTACGAGGATCGTGAAGAGACGCTCACGCCCGAAATCATGCGGCAGGTAGAACGCCAGATCATGATGCGCCTCATCGATCAACGGTGGCGCGACCACCTCTACGAGATGGACTACCTCCGCGAGGGCATCCACTTGCGAGCCATGGGTCAGCGTGACCCTGCCATGGAGTGGCAGCGCGAAGGCTTTGAGATGTTCGGCCAAATGATGAACTCGATCGATTCCGAGTTCGTCCGCTACATCATGCACGTCGAGATCAAAGCCGCCGAGCCCGCGCCAGACGGCGAAACGCCTGAAGACGGTGGGGAAGGCAAAGCGGAAGGTAAAGACGACGCAGCGAAGCCGCAGCCGGTGCCCGTTGGCGCTCAAGGTGCGCCGATCGTGGACGCCACCGCAACCAAGGCCGATGCCAGCGCTGCGGGAGCAAAGCCGGCGATTGCCACAGCCCCGTTAAAGATGACGGAGTCGTCGTCGACGCCGACGGGCAAGGCCAAGGTCGCCGAGGCGCCTCCACAACCAAAGGTCAACAACGAATTCGAAAACGTGGGCCGGAACGCGCCATGCCCCTGCGGCAGCGGCAAGAAGTTCAAACACTGCCACGGGCGGTGACCCAAACCTATGCAGGATTATTCGGACACCTTTGTCGCGCTCGCGACGCGCCTCGATGAGGCCGCGGGCTATCTACGCATCGACGAGCAACGCGCCCGACAACCCCAGCTCGAGGCCGAGATGTCGCGCCCGGACCTCTGGGACGATGCCGATGCCGCCCGCAAGGTGCAAACCGAGCTATCTGCGATCAACGACGACCTAGCCACCTTCGACGACCTAACCGGTCGCCTCGAAGACGCTCAGGTAATGGTCGAATTGGCTGGCGAAGAGGACGACGAGTCGCTGCTCGGTGAGGCCGAGGAGACCATCTCGAAGATCGACGCACAACTCGACGACTTAGAACTGCGGGCCCTATTCGTCGGCGAGTTCGATGAACGCGACGCAGTGTGTCTCGTGAAGAGCGGGGAAGGCGGCACCGACGCTCAAGACTGGGCCGAAATGCTTTTGTCCATGTATGAGCGTTGGGCCAAGAAACGCGGACTCGATTACGAACTGCTCTCCGCCAGCGACGGCACCGAAGCCGGGATTAGCCAGGCCGAGTTCCTCGTCAAAGGTCGCCACGCCTATGGCCTCTTGCAAGGCGAGCACGGTGTGCACCGCCTGGTACGCATTTCGCCGTTCAATAGCGAAGGCAAACGCCAGACAGCGTTCGCTGCGGTGCAGGTTTCACCCTTCTTCGAAGCCATGGCCGACGAAGTGCAGATCGACGACAAAGAGCTTCGAATCGATACCTACCGGTCCTCCGGTGCGGGCGGACAGCACGTTAATGTGACTGATTCGGCGGTACGGATAACTCACCTGCCAACCGGACTGGTGACGAGTTGTCAAAATGAGCGTTCCCAGCACCAAAACAAGGACCGAGCAATGCAGATGATGGCAGCGAAGCTGCTCGACCTTGAACGCAAGAAGCGCGACGACGAGATCGCTGCGATCACCGGTGAGCAGAGCAACGTGGGCTTTGGTTCACAGATCCGCTCCTATGTTCTTCAGCCATACCAGATGGTCAAAGACCTCCGGACCGAACACGAAACCGGCAACGTTGATGCTGTACTAGGTGGGGGTCTAGACCCCTTCATGGAAGCGCACTTGCGGTGGAACCGATCCAAAGATGAGGTTGCGTCATGATTCGACTGGAGAACGTCTCCAAGGAGTACAACAAGGACTCGCCGGCGCTAATCGGTGCCAGCGCAGAAATCGACAAGGGCGAATTCGTCTTCTTGATCGGCGCGTCGGGTTCGGGCAAGTCGACGATGATTCGGCTCCTGAACCGAGAAGAGAAGCCCACCGAGGGCAAGGTCTACGTCGCGGGCAAGGACATCGTGAGCCTGTCGAGCTGGAAGGTTCCGTTCCTGCGCCGCAACATCGGCTGCATCTTCCAGGACTACCGACTCCTCCCCAAACGAACGGTGGCGGAGAACGTCGCCTTCGCACTCGAAGTAATCGGGCGACCCAAGCAGGTCATCGATCAACAAGTGCCCGCAATTCTCGACCTCGTCGGCCTGTCCGAAAAATCGCACCGTATGCCCGATGAGCTCTCCGGCGGCGAGCAACAGCGTGTGTCTATCGCCCGTGCGTTCGTGAACCGTCCCCTGATCCTGCTCGCCGACGAGCCCACGGGAAACCTTGACCCTGATACCGCAGTTGGCATCATGCGACTGCTCGACCGAATTAATCGCACCGGAACGACCGTCGTCATGGCGACTCACGACCGTGGCATCGTAGACACGATGCGCCGTCGAGTGATCGAACTCAGTGACGGACGAATCGTTCGAGACCAATCCGGAGGTCAATACCGATGATTGGACGCATACGCTTCCTGCTCGCCGAAACTGGGCAAAACATTTGGCGCAACCTGCCCCTTACCGTGGCCTCGATCGCCGTGGCAATGGTGTCGTTGTCGTTGTTTGGAACCTCGCAGCTCGTCGCTCGTGGTGTCGACAACGCGACCCAACGCTGGGAGGGTGGCATCGAGTTCGTGGTCTTCATGGGGCACGACGCTGAACAGAGCCAGATCGACGCCATCGAGACACTCCTCGACGGCAGTCGCGGAACCACGATCGACGAGTTCTCGTTCGTCACCAAAGAAGAGACCTTCATCGAGTTCCAAGAGTTCTTCGCTGGCGACGAGGAGCTACTCCAGACGATCTCGGTCGACACGATGCCACCAAGTTTCCGCATCAGGCCCACCAACGTCGATGCCGGAGCGGTCGAAGCACTCGGTTCCACCTTTGAGGCCCGGCCCGGGGTGCGAACGGTGGTATTTGCCACCGACGTCATCAGAGAGATCCAAAGCAACGCCGAAAAGATCAGTCGCTTCATGCTGGGAGCAGGCGCAATTCTTCTCGGGGCCTCCGCGATTGTGATCCTGACGACGTTATCCATAGCGATTTCGTCGAGGCGCAACGAGATCGAGATTATGAAGCTCGTAGGCGCCTCCAATTGGTTTATTCGAGTTCCGTTCGTGTTCGAAGGATTGATCCAGGGGGTGATCGGATCACTGCTCGCGCTTCCGTTCCTTGCCGTCGTGAGACGACTCGTCATCGAGGACTTTTCGCAATCGGACACCCTGCGGCTCTTAGAAGGCTTCAGGGTGACGGACCCACAATTCCTCTTCATCTCGCTGCTAGTGATCGTGATCGGCACCGCCGTAGCGACCCTCGGCTCAATCGTCGCAGTCTCTAGATACCTAAACGTCTGAGTTTCCCGGCTTCGCCTCCAGGGCTCGGATCCGTCGCTGCGCTCCTCGACCTCGCGCCTGCTGCGCATGCGCCTTTCCGCCCGCACCGGCTGCGCAGCTGCGGGCTACCTCGGTGTTTCGCAAGTTGTGAGCACAGCGAGCAACTTGGTTAGCGAACGCAGTGAGCGGCGCGGTCGCAATCCGTCGCCTGGCGGCTCCTCGATGCTGCCGTTCGTTCCTCACTAAGACTGCTGCGCATGCGCCTTTCCGCTCCCACCGGCTTCGCCGCTGTGAGCTGGCGCAACTAGGGTCGTGGAACAGAGTTGGTGGGTCGAATGGGGGAACCAATGTCGCACAAGGTCAAGGCTGTAGTTGCCAAAGAGAAGGGGGCTCCGGTCGAGGTCGTCGAAATCGACGTGCCGGACCCAGGACCGGGCGAAGCGCTCGTTGCCATTCAGGCCTGCGGTGTCTGCCATACCGACCTCCACTACCGAGAGGGCGGCATCAACGACGAGTTTCCTTTCCTGCTCGGCCACGAAGCTGCAGGTATCGTGGAGTCCGTCGGCGAGGGCGTCACCGATGTGGCTGTTGGAGACTTCGTGGTCTTGAACTGGCGTGCGGTCTGCGGCGAATGCCGATCCTGCAAGCGCGGCAGGCCACACATCTGCTTCAACACTCATAACGCCACGCAGAAGATGACCCTCGATGGCGTCGAACTGAGCCCCGCACTCGGCATCGGGGCGTTCGCCGAGAAGACACTCGTTCACGCTGGGCAGTGCACCAAGGTCGATTCGGCCGTGAAGCCCGAGGTTGCGGGCCTGATCGGATGCGGCGTGATGGCCGGAATCGGTGCAGCGCTCAACACCGGCAACGTCCAACGCGGCGACTCGGTGGCCGTATTTGGCTGCGGCGGTGTCGGCGACGCCGCCATCGAAGGTGCCCGCATCGCTGGTGCAAGCACGATCATCGCCGTCGACATCGACGACACCAAGCTCGAATGGGCCAAGGAGTTCGGGGCAACCCACGTCGTCAATTCCTCCAAGGTCGACCCGATCGAGAAGATCCGAGAGCTGACCGGCGGCAACGGTGTCGACGTCGCCATCGAGGCCGTCGGCTTGCCGGTCACCTACGAGCAGGCCTTCTACGCACGAGACCTTGCAGGAACCGTCGTGCTCGTAGGCGTGCCCACCCCCGATATGAAGATCGAGCTTCCACTCATTGAGGTATTCGGCCGTGGAGGCTCGCTGAAGTCCTCGTGGTACGGCGATTGCCTACCGAGTCGTGACTTCCCGATGCTCATCGACCTACACCAACAAGGCCGACTCAACCTGGAAGGGTTCGTATCCGAGACGATCGGTATCGATGGCGTCGAAGAAGCGTTTCACAAGATGGAACGCGGTGAGGTGCTCCGCTCCGTAGTCGTGATGTAAGACCACGACTCAAGAAAATAGTCAGAAAGTAGTCCTGATGGACTAGGACAAGCTCTCAATCGTGGACGAATAACGCCGATTTGTCACTAACCACGATTTAGGAGATTAGTCATGAAGTGGCGTACCGTTTTGATTTTTATAGCGGCATTGACGGTTGGCCTGTTCTGGGCCCAGCCAGCAGGTGCCCAAGCCTCAGCAGGGGGTTGCGGCAGTGGCGTAACCTTCCCTGGAGCAACCGCAACCGATAGCGATGGAGACGGCGTCACCGACGCCAACGAGCTTGGTGCCGGCACCGACGCTTGCGACCCTGCAGACACCCCAGTGCGTGTCTGTGGAGAGTTTGTTGCGGGCTATGACCCAGCGACTGCTGACAGCGACGCTGACGGCTTCGTAGATGCCGACGAGATTGCTCTCGGCACCGACGAGTGTGATGTAGCCGACCTTCCAGTCGAGATCTGTGGCGCACTTGTAGCCGACTATGACCCATCGACCGCTGATAGCGATGCTGATGGTCAGACCGATGCGGCTGAAGCTGCTGCTGGTACTGATGCTTGTGATCCGGCCAGCCTTTCTACCCTCGTTTGTGGCGTACTTGTAGCCGACTATGACCCAACGACTGCTGATAGCGATGCTGATGGTCAGACCGATGCGGCTGAAGCTGCTGCTGGTACTG
>CAZTDG010000094.1:9406-11218 GCA_964612655.1 uncultured Acidimicrobiales bacterium
GCTGCTGGTACTGATGCTTGTGATCCGGCCAGCCTTTCTACCCTCGTTTGTGGCGCACTTGTAGCCAACTACGATGCAGCCGCTGCTGACACCGATGCTGATGGCGACACCGACGCTGCAGAGATCGCAGCTGGCACCGACGAGTGTGACGCTGCTTCGGTAATCTCAGCTGCTCAGGCCGCGACCACCACCACGACCGCAGCTCCTGCCGCAGCAGCTCCTACGACCACGATCGCAGCAGCAGCCGTTGACGCTTCGCAAGAAGTTCCAGAGCTCGCTCTCACCGGTCCAAGCACCGCAATGCTCAGCCTCTTGGTTGCGCTTGCAATGGTTGTGCTCGGCGCAGCTTCGCTCGCCGTAGGCCGTCGAGTTGACGCCTAACTAAATAGATAGTCTGCCCAGCGGCGGATGATGGGAAACCATCCATTCGCCGCTGGGACGAATTCTCCGAAATTTGCGCGTTACACGGCAATAATTGCCGCTGAGCGCGCAAATTTCGCGTTTTGGGAGAGGTCGCTACGGAGTCGTCGGCCGTTGAGTTCGTTTTCGAACCGAGCCGGCCGCACCCGTTCGGAAATTGTTCATGTCGAATTCTTCATGTCTCCCATCGGGAGGTCGACTGGCTTGATAGACGTACCCAAACAACTAGGGAGACAACGTGAAACGGAATAGATTTACCCGACTTCTGCTGATGAGTTCATTACTGACACTCTTCGCAGCCATTTTCCCCGCAGCAGCTTCGGCGCAGAATAGTGCCGACTGTGTTGCTGTTCAGTTCTCGTTTGAGAACTTGCAGCCAGCTGGTGGCTTCTTCGTTACAGAGCCATGGGTTGGTCTTCACGACGGAGACTTTGACCTGTTCAACGGTGGCGAGCGTGCATCAGCTGGTCTCGAGGCTCTGGCCGAAGGTGGCAACACCGAGGCTCTCGGTGGCGAGTTTGCACAGCAAGGCCGTCTCCAGACGACCATTGGTAACGGCAACACGCAGTTCATCTCTCCTGGAGAGACCATCGAGGGATCGATCGGTATCCGAAACGCTTCGGCATACCAGTACCTCGCGTTTGCTTCGATGATCATTCCTTCCAACGACGCATTCATCGGTAACGCTGAGCCAGACGCTTACCAGTTGTTCGACGACGACGGAACCTTCACTGGTCCGGTCACGATCGAACTACTTGCTTCTGACATCTATGACTCGGGTACCGAGGTCAATGATGGCCAGGGTGCTGCTGGATTCTCGCTTGGCCTTGATGGTGACGGCGGAACGTCAACCGATGACACCGAGTCAACGGTTGCCATTCACCCTGATCTCTTGGACAACATTGAGAACTTCATGACCGCAGCCGGTGCCAACGTCACCAACCTGCTCGAAGATGACGAGCCTGTCGCTTCGCTCACCGTGTCATGTGGCGGACCGGTCACCACCCAGTCAGCTGTCGGCCCAATCTTCGACGGTTACGTCGCAGCAGAGGACCCAACAGCAGCACCAGAACTTGCTGTAACCGGCGTTGACTCAGACGTAGTCTTCATCGGTGGCATCGTTCTTGTTGCTCTTGGCGCTGTAGCAATCCGCTCACAGCGACGCTTGGACATCCCAAGCTAAAGCAGTACTGACGACACCGTAAGTTTCACAAGGTCGACAGTTGGTCCGGTGCACACCCAAGCTGGTGTGCGCCGGGCAACTGCCGGCCTTGTAGCCGTTTTGGTGAGATAGATATCCCAGGAAATTCGCGCGTTGCACGGCAACTATTGCCGTGTACGCCCGAGGATCTTCCCCTCTTTGGAGCTCGCCTTTTCGACTTTCTCGTCGCC
>CAZTDG010000095.1:0-10856 GCA_964612655.1 uncultured Acidimicrobiales bacterium
CCTCTGACCCCAACCCACGCGTCTAGCCCAGCCCATGCCTCCAGGCCGACCCCTGGTCCCGCCCACGCCATCGGACGCGAGCGTTCCGATGGGGACATCCTCGAAGCCGAACGCATCGAGGATGTCGATAAGGAGGCTCGTGCAGTTCAAGACAACGGGCTCCGCACGCTTATCGAATGGGTGGCCGTGGTCGTGGTAGCGATCAGCGCAGCGCTCCTCATCAAGGAGTTCGTGTTCCAGGCCTTTGAGATTCCGTCAGCGTCGATGACCCCGACCGTGGTTCCCGGCGACCGGATACTCGTGAACAAGTTGTCGTACAACTTTGGGGAAATCGGGCGCGGCGACTTGGTGGTTTTCGATCGCCCAATCGAGACACCGGGAGATACCGACCAATTGATCAAACGAGTAATCGGCCTGCCGGGAGAAACCGTAGAGATCCGAGACGACGGCCAACTCTGGATCTCCCAAGCCGGTGAGACCCGGGAAGAAGCGGAATTACTCGAAGAGCCGTACCTCGCACCTGGTGCCGACATTGTGATCCCCAATCTCGGCACTAGACCAGCATTCGATATCTGGGGCGAGAACTGTGAGAACCAGCCACGGGAGCCTGGTGTGTGCGTTATCGGCGAAGACGACTACCTGGTCTTGGGCGACAACCGTCGTTCATCGATCGATTCACGTTCATTTGGGCCAGTCGCTGAGGACACCGTCGTCGGGCGCGCGGTGGTGCGAATTTGGCCACTCAGCGACATCGGTGGCTTGTAGCGAGCCTCGTAGCTCTCACAACATTCTTGATGTCTGTACCCCACGGATACCCACCGTGGTTAGAGCGAAGGGGTAGAATCGGTAAGTGGCTGATTCCTCCGATCACTTTGCGCGTGCTCACGATGACGAATGGGTTCGTGCCGTTATCGCCCGAGCGCTTCTAGCGGACTCGGAGGCCAATGGCGAAGAGGGTGCACCAAGCCCGACAAGCCCGCCACTTGGAGCTACTAGCCCGTCACCAGCCACGGTTGGAGCACGCACTGCTACCCAACCCACCGCAACTCAGCCCATATCAGCGCCGACCCCGTCGGCGCTGGACGACGACGACTGGCCATCGGCCACCCGACTCGACACAGCCACCATTCGTGACCAAGTAGCAGAAAACGGCGAGCGAGCGCGGCGAATCGCCGAAGCCAATAGGCCACCCGATGCCGCCGCCCGGATACCGCGAGTAGATGTGCAGCGCTTGCACACCGCACTACCAGTCCAGCCCGTCTCGCCAGATCCCGTGCCGCTCGTGCCTACCCAGCCCGCGGCCACCCAGCCACAGCCACAGCCCGTGACACCGGCCCCCACCGCCGTCGTTACCGAAGCGCCTTCGACGGCGCCGCCGTTGACCCCCGTAGAACCCGTACTGCCAGCCGAGCCGGTGGCACCCGTGCAACAGACGGTCGTCGATGACACGCCGTTGACCCCCGTAGAACCCGTGCTACCTGCTGAGCCGGTGGCACCCGTGCAACAAACGGTCGTCGATGACACGCCGTTGACCCCCGTACAACCCGTACTGCCAGCCGAGCCAGTGGCCCGCGCAACCGAGCCCGCAACGTCGCCATCATTCGACGCCCCTGCTGGCGCCGCCGGAGCGGGCACTGCCACAGCTACGACCACAGCCACGGACACCACCGAAGCCTTTGTTCGTCGACAAGACCAAGTCATCGAACCTGGGCGCGTCGAACACGGCTTCGCCATCAACGGCAACGATGGCCCGCTGCCCGACAGCCAACTCGTTGATGACGTGATGGTCGAGTCCGACGTCTCGACCGACGGGTTCAGGTCATCGGACCTCCGCACCATTCTTGAATGGCTAGCCGTCATTGGTTCGGCACTCGCCGTCGCGCTGTTGATCAAGGCCTTCGTCCTGCAAGCCTTCTGGATTCCATCTGAATCCATGGAGACGACCGTGAATCGTGGCGACCGCATCCTCGTCAACAAGGTCTCCTACCGCCTCCATGAGGTTCGCCGCGGCGACCTGGTGGTCTTCAACAAGATCGAAGGAACCGCCGGAACCGACGACCTGATCAAACGAGCCATCGCGCTTCCCGGGGAAACCATCGAAGTGCGCGACGACGGTCGGATCTGGATCTGGGGGCCCGGCGAGGGCCCGGAGGATGCGCTACTCCTCGACGAGCCATACCTCGACCCACAGAACTCGCTACTTTCTGCGCCATCAGCGTCGGATCCAGTCGGGCAAGACATCTGGCACGAAGGGTGTACGAACAACCGGACACCCGGGCGTTGCACCCTCGATGACTCAAGCTTCTTCATGTTGGGCGACAACCGTATGCGATCGGCCGATTCGCGATTCTTTGGCCCGGTACCCGAAGAGAACGTCGTCGGGAGAGCTTTCGTGAGAATCTGGCCCCTCGGCGACCTCTCGACTCTCTAAGACCTCTCTACCCTCTAAGACCTCTCTACCCTCAAACGGGTGCGTTCTAGAGCTTGACGCCACCGGTAGGCGGTGGCGGCCGCTGGTCGATGGCTTCCATCATCGTGTCGACATGGTCGCTGTAGACGCCGTCGAGACCCATGCGCAGCAGGTCATCGAGAATCCGCCGATGTTGTGCGTCCCAACCAAAGCAGAGCCGCCCAAACCGATGGAAGAGCGTGGCCATGCCTCCAGTCCACTCGCTATGGCGCAACATAACCGCGTTGATACCAGCTTCAGCCAGATTGGACGCTCGACGTTCAGGGCCCTCGCTCATGGCGCCCACATTGGTGGCGTCCACCAATTGAATGTGCTCATCTGCGGCGCGCCACTCCGCCAAACGGCGCCAGTCCTGGTGACAGAGATACAGCCGTGACCGCGTGACCGGGTCGATCGAGGCCGCCCATGCAATCAACGAGTCCATCGCGTCGTCATCTCTCATGCCGATCGAGATCTCGACCGATTCGGGTACACGAGCGAGCAGTTCGGGAAGCGAAATCATCGTTTCGGGCAGCGCCGAACGGTCCGTGGATCGGATCTGACGCCGCCGCAAACCAACGTGGGCATCATGGTGCAGCATCAGGTGGCCATCACTAGACAACCACACGTCGCTTTGGATCCCCGAAGCCCCGAGTTTTACTGCTAAATCAAAGGCCTCAGAAGTACTTTCTTTGACATGTGCCCTCGCACCGCGGTGCGCGAAACCGATCGGGATCGACCGTTGCGACGGTAAACGAAGGGCCATCTCGGCATCGTATTGCCAAACATGGTCGAAACGGCTCACTGCGCCTCGGCCAGACATAGGCCGGTCGTGGGCAAGAATAGGCCGCTTGGGTTCGAAAATGGGTCGCTCGCTCCTCAAGGAATGGCCTCAGAGTTCCGAATTATCTCCTGTAAGCAAGAGTGGAGTGTGAACCGAAAATGGCAACCATACGTGCGAGCTGTCCAGATTGTGGAGATGTAGAACTCACCACCCAGGACGTCATAGTTCGAGTATGTCTAGATGATGACCGAGGCGAATATCGCTTCACGTGCCCAGTGTGCGCAATGGTCGTCGTGAAGCCAGCCGAACATCGCACCATCGATTTGCTCGTTGCTAGCGGGGTACACATGGACACATGGACACTCCCAGCTGAACTGTTTGAGTCACGTAGCGGACGACGGATCGACCATGACGACATCTTGGACTTCCACAAGCTCCTCGATGACGAAGATGCCGTTCAAGCAGCGCTGAACTCCATCGCCGACCATTAATCCGGGCATTAAACAGTTATCTCGGAACGATGAACGTTTGGTCAGAAGTGCGAAGCCGATAGGCCCCACGAGTAGAATCGTTCCATGTTCAACATCGGAGGTGGCGAGCTCCTCATCATCTTCTTGGTCGCACTGGTCGTCCTAGGCCCTACGAAGCTGCCCGAGGCCGCGCGGCAACTCGGCAAATGGATGGGTGAATTCCGCAAGCTTTCGGCTGGATTTCAAGCCGAAGTTCGCCAAGCGATGGATGATCCGGTGAGCCATGCGGTCAAAAAGGCCGAAGCCGCTGACCCTCTACCTGCGAAATCGTCCGACGATGACGACGCTCAGCCTGCGTTGACCCCCACGTCATCGGAGATCGTGACGTTGGCTTCGGTAAACGTCGACGACACCGACGAGGAGGCGGCGCCAACAGAAGCTGCCGACAGCGACACCGATGAGTCCGAGTCAGCAGACGACGAAGAACCTGCGCCCACGTCCACGGCAATCCCTCCTTTGGCACCGATGAGCGGCAGTGATGCGCTGTCCAACGGCAAAACCAGTGCGCCTACAACCGATGGCCTGCCAGTACAGATGGCCCCTGATTTCGACGACGCCTCCGAGGCATCGGCTAGCTCCGAGGTTGCCGATACGGCCGAAGTGGCTGCGGATCCGCCCATGTTCGGGGATCGCTGATGGTAGCTGCCGACGACGCCGCTGTGACTCGCGAATCGGGCGAGATGACGCTTATCGAGCACCTCACTGAACTGCGCTCTCGAATTATCAAGAGCGTTATCGCTGTAGCTGCCGGTGCGGTGCTTTGCCTGGTGTTCGCGAACCGCATTATCGATGCGCTGGTCGAGCCGTATTGCCGTGCGTTGGGTGCGCTTCCGGAGGGAACCGAGAACCGCCTCATTACCGAGGAGAACTGCACCCTCGTGCAGACCCAGCCACTCGAAGGCTTCACTCTGCTTCTCACCGTCGCGATCTACGGCGGAATCGTTGTCTCCATCCCCGTCATCTTGTGGCAGGTCTGGCAGTTCATCGTGCCTGGCCTCTACCAACACGAGAAGCGTTTCGCCCTTCTCTTCGTGGGCTTTGGCACCCTTCTTTTCTTCTTCGGATCAGGACTCGCGTTCTGGTCGATTCCCCGAGCCCTCGTCTTCCTTCTCGACATCGGCGATTTCGAGCCGCTGCTCAGCCCAGGTCCATACATCCAGTTCGTGGTGCGAATGCTCGTGGCCTTCGGGCTGGGTTTCCAGTTCCCGCTCGCGCTCATTTTGGCGCAGATGATCGGCGTGGTGAACCAGAAGCAGCTGCGTGCGGGACGACGCTATGCGATCGTCGGCATCGTGGTACTCGTGGCTGTATTGACCCCATCGGGTGACCCGATCACCCTCGGTGTCCTCTCGGTCCCGATGTACATCTTCTACGAGGTAGCGATCGTATTTGGTTGGTTCCGCTCTCGGAAGCAACGCAAAGAAGAGGCCGCTCTTAGCTCATGAGCCAACTTGACGTTGGCCCGCCCCGTTCCTTTGACCTCGACGATTTCCAAGTAGCGGCACTCGAACACCTCGACGCCGGTCGTTCGGTGGTGGTTTCTGCCCCCACGGGCAGCGGCAAGACCTACGTCGCGGAGTATGCGATCGATGCTGCCAGGATGCGAGGTAAGCGCAGCGTGTACACCACGCCGATCAAAGCGCTTTCCAATCAGAAGTACCGAGACCTCCGGGGATGGCTCGGAAAAGACTCGGTGGGGCTGCTCACCGGTGACAACTCGATCAATGGCGATGGCCAAGCTGTCGTGATGACGACCGAGGTCCTGCGAAACATGCTCTACGCAGAACCGGAACGTCTCCGAGATATCGACGTCGTCGTGATGGACGAGGTGCACTACCTCCAAAACACCTTTCGCGGGCCGGTCTGGGAAGAGGTCATCATCCACCTACCCGACCACATACAAATCGTCGCCCTGTCTGCAACGGTGTCGAACGCAGCTGAACTCGCCGAATGGATTAGCGCGGTGCACGCGCCCTGCAGTGCCGTAACCGAGACGACGAGGCCTGTGCGGTTGCAGAGTTCGTTCATGGTGGGGGAGAAGGGCAACGGCCGCCGCCATGTCGTGCCCACGTTGAAGAAGGGCCGCCCGAACCCCGAGGGCCGTCGCTTCGACGGTCAAGGCGATGGGCGAGGCGGGCGAGGTCGGGGCCGCAACCAGTCCGATCGGGGTCGTCGACAGCCCTACCGAACGCCACGGCGTTCCGAAGTCGTCGAAGAACTGGAACGCCGGGGCCTTCTGCCGGTGATTACGTTCATCTTCAGTCGAGCTGGATGTGAAGACGCGGTGAGCCAACTTCGCCAAAGCGGCGTGCACCTCACCGACGCTGACACCGAAGCCAAGATCGTCGAACACGTCGAGAAACGAACCGCCGATCTCAGTGATGAAGACAAAGCTGCACTCGGGTATTCGACGTGGCTTCGCGGTTTGAGGAGCGGTTTAGCTGCACATCACGCTGGAATCGTTCCGTTGTTCAAAGAGACCGTGGAGGAACTCTTCGCCAAGGGCTACCTGCGAGCCATTTTCGCGACCGAGACGCTGGCGCTCGGCATCAACATGCCGGC
This sequence comes from uncultured Acidimicrobiales bacterium, assembly GCA_964612655.1. Lineage (GTDB taxonomy): Bacteria > Actinomycetota > Acidimicrobiia > Acidimicrobiales > SHLQ01 > SHLQ01. The sequence continues at coordinate 6,326 of CAZTDG010000095.1, forward strand.
TCGTACCGTCGTCATTGAACGGTTGACCAAGTTCACCGGTGAACGCCACGAACTACTTACGCCGGCTGACTACACCCAGCTCACCGGTCGGGCGGGACGGCGCGGGATTGATGATGAAGGCCACGCGTTCGTGTTGTGGACCCCGTTCACCGAGTTCGGCGAGGTCGTCACACTGGCTCGGTCGAAATCGTTCGAGCTGCGTTCGGCGTTTCGTCCGACGTACAACATGGCGTGTCACCTCGTGAGCCGATACACCCGGACCCAGGCCGAAGAACTGGTCGAGAAGTCCTTTGGACAATTCCAAACCAACGCCCAGATCGAAGCGCTCGAACATCGTCGAGATCGTGTGGCCAGGGATTTGGTGCGGGCGACGGGCGAGGCCGATGGCGAGAGCGCTGTTACCCACGCGATCGACAGCGACGTCGACCACGGGGCGATCGCCAAGGAGATCAACCGGCTCAAGCCCGGCGACGTCGTGGACCTCGGGCCCGAAATCGTTGCCGTCCTATCGAACACATGGCGGCGTAAGGAGGTTCGGGTGAAGGTCATCGAGGCAAGCGGCGAGAGCCATATCCTCGACCCTGAAGTGCTTACCACGGTGCCGGTGACCGTCGGTCAGGTCCGTCTTCCCGAACCGTTCAATCCGAACTCGCTGTCGCATCAACACGACATCTCCGGCCAGCTCCGTGGGGTGCGTCGAAGCGGCAAGTCCAAGCGGTCGAAGGCCCGAGCAAAACAGGACAGGCCAAATTCGTCAAAGACCGCGTGGAAGGGCTCGGCGAGTAACGAACTGAGCCGCGAGCTGCGTCGCCTTGACGCCCGGATCTCGGAACGTCGGGGACGTCTTACCGAACGGTTCCGCGCCGTGGTTGGGCTCCTCAGTGAACTCGGCTACGTGGAGAGCTGGCAGCTGACCGAGGAAGGGTCCCTGCTGCTCGGCACGTTCCATGAACTCGACCTGGCGCTGTGTGAGTCGATCCGAGGAGGACACTTCGACGGACATAGTGCTCCTGAGCTGGCAGCGCTTCTCTCGGTGTTCGTGTACGAAGCTCGCAATGCCGAGGATGCGCCAGCCTGGTATCCCAACGCGTCGATCGAAGCCGCTGCGGGCGAGATCGCAGCCGTTCTGGCCGAGGTACAGAGGAAAGAATCCGCCTACGGCCTGCCCGAGTCGCGCTCGATCGACCCCGGTCTGGTCGGCGCTACGTACGGTTGGGCCTCTGGCGGCAGTCTGGTCGACGTGTTGTCTGGTGAGACGCTGACGCCCGGCGACTTCGTCCGATCGATGCGACAAATCATCGACATTTTGTCCCAGCTCGCACATATTGCGCCCGACGAGAAGACTCGCAAGACGGCTCGGCAGGCCAAAGGTCTGCTCCAGCGTGGGATCGTCGAGGCTACCGTTGACGAACCGTCTGCGGAGGAACCGTGACCATCGAGAAGGGCAAAGATTGGGGAACCACAGGCGCCCTGGCGCCCGATGCTCCGGTGGTGGACTCCGACGCTGGTCTAGCGGCGTTGTTCTCCGTTGTGGGCGACACGCTCGTAGGGCCCGAGCAAGTAGGTCTGATCGGAGGCGACCTCGCCACCACCTTGGGTGCTCGCTCCAGCGAGGCGGAGCTTCGCGGATCACCGAGGACCCTGCTTCCGCTCGATCTGGTATCGGTGGACATCGGCAAGGGAGATCCGATCGTGATGGCGGCCAGTGTCCTGGTTCGTTCACCGTTATGGGTAGGGCCTGTCCGAGCGGTCATGAACTCTTCTCACTTCGGTGCATGGAATGCGTCGCCGGCCGGTCATCCCAACGACGGACGCGTGGACGTGATCGAGGCCAACTTGAGCTTCGGGGACCGCTTAAAGGCCCGGAAACGGCTCCCCGCGGGCATCCATGTGCCGCACCCGGACATCTCGATTCGGCGGCAACGCATGGTGCAATGGCAGGTTTCGGGCCGTGAGAAAGTGTGGATCGATGGGGTCCTAAAGCCGGGGGTCAAGAGCGTTGAGGTTCACGTGCATCCAGACGCGACAGTGGTGGCCATCTGAAAAATCCGCCCGATTCGCCTGGGACGGCAATTTCGAACCTAACGTAAGGCCTCGTGACGCCCTATGACGCCGAAGAATTCACGTCGCAAGAAGCCGACATTTTACGCCGGTACTTCACGAACCTCGACTCGCCGGTATTCGCCCTCGTCAACCTTCCAGAGGTCGTAAAGGGGGCGTTGTTCGCCCGTTACTCACGGTCATCGAAGAGCCTGCGCCGGTTGTTCCTCGACGAGTTCGTGGACGACCTCGACATCAGTGGTGATGAGACTGTCGACGCCACCATCGGTCTGCGTCGTGCAGAGGAACTCTATGACCGGGTCTTCTTCCAATACGGCGACGACAGCGTTGCCCAACTCGGCGGCGTGCACCTCGCGTGTGAGCAGGCGTCAAACGTTCTGACCAAGGTGCTCGAATGGGGTCGACTGATGTCGTACCTCGAGCAATCGACTCGCTACATCCGGTACGACGAACGCCTGGGTGGCCGGTACCGCTTCTACCGAGACACCGACGTACTGAACTCGGTGCACGGAACCCGGTACGTCGGCGATATCGACCGGATGTTTGACACGTACAGCTCGCTGATCCCGGTCATGGAGCAGTTCTACAAGAACGCGGTCCCCAAGAAGACCACCGATGCCGATATCGCGTACCGCATGGCGATCCGGGCCAAGGCACTCGATTCGATTCGTGGTCTGCTCCCGGCTGCGTCATTGTCCAACGTCGGCATCTACGGAACCGGCCAAGCCTACGAAGCGCTCCTGTTGCGTATGCGTGCCAGCGAACTGCCCGAGGCTCGCTCCTATTCGGATCTGATGTTGCGAGAACTTCGCAAGGTCATTCCGAGCTTCCTCAAGCGCGTCGACCTGCCCGACCGCGGCGAAGTCACGTCTCGCTACATGGCCGACAACCGCGACGCGGTTCAGGCGATCAGCGACAAGCTTCTTACGCCGCAACCTCTGGGGCAGGACTCCGAAGTCGACTTGGTCGACTTCGATCCGGATGCCGAGGTGAAGCTGGTTACCGCCATGTTGTACCCGACGACCTCGCTCAGCGAGCGAGAGATCGTCGAGCAGGTTCGCGACATGACCGTCGACGAGCGGCTTTCGGTCATGAAGGCCTACCTCGGTGACCGTACAAACCGACGACACCGACCCGGTCGAGCGTTGGAACGCGTCGACTATCGCTTCGACATTCTCGGCGACTACGGGGCATTCCGAGACCTGCAGCGTCATCGCATGCTCACCATCGAATGGCAACCGCTGTCGACACGGCATGGCTACGTCATGCCCGAGGCCATCGAGTTGGTACGCAAGCAGAAGCCGTTCCAAGAGGGCATGGAGCGCTCCGCTGTGCTCTATGAGGCGATGATCGACGAATTCCCAGCCCAAGCACCATACGCCGTTGCCTTGGGCTATCGGGTGCGTTATTCGATGCAGATGAATGCTCGCTCGGCGATGCACATCCTCGAGTTGCGCTCTGCGCCGCAGGGACATCCGACCTACCGATCGGTCGCCCAGCAGATGCACTCCTTGATCGCCGAACGCGCTGGACACCGGGCCGTCGCCGAGATGATGCGCTTTGTCGATCACGCTCCCGAAGAGGACCTCGAGCGGCTTCAGGCAGAGAACAAGGCCGCCGGGCGAACACGTCCTAGCGGGGCTTAAATGAAAAATTTCCCACAATGGTCGACGTTGGGCACTTAGGTGCCTATATTCCCCTCTGTCCGAAGGTGATATGAGATGACGATGTCTAGCAACGAGCCAGAAGAAGAAACCCCCGACGACGAGGGTGAAGCAGAACTCGACGACGAACTCGAGCTCGATGAAGACGAACTCGACGACGACGAAGACCTCGACCTCCCAGGCGACGATGATGACGACGACCTTGACCTCGACGACGACGAGGACGACGACGAGGACGGCCCCGCTCCAGCCCCGAAGGCCTCCGACGAAGAAGAAGACGATGATGATGAGATCGAAGCCGACCTCGATGCCATCCTGAAGGACCGTCTCGACTCCGGTGATGACGAGGACGAAGACGAGGACGAAGACGGCGCTCCTGTAGCGAAGAAGCCAGCGGTTGCCGCTGGCGATCTGCAGGCCAAGACTGAAGATGAGCAGACCTGTGAGTCCTGCTGGTTGATCAAGCCGTTGGTGCAATTTCCTGCCGGTGACCCAATTTGCATCGATTGCGCCTGACCTGACGCCCGTAGACTCGGTACTATCGAGCTATGGCCGATAAGGAAACGCCGTCCAACGAAGCGCTCATCGACATGTTTGTGTACGCGCCGGTGGGCATTGCCCTCGAGGCGCTTGACAACTTCCCCAAGTACGTCGAACGGGGGCGCTCCCAAGTCACGCTCGGCCGCTTCGTAGCCAAGACCGTTGCGAAACGGGGCACGGGTATGGCCGAGAATGTCGGGGAGCGTCTGCTCAACGACATGGGACAGGTGATTGTCGATATCTTCGGCATCGACCTCACCCCCGAC
>CAZTDG010000096.1:0-10783 GCA_964612655.1 uncultured Acidimicrobiales bacterium
GGAGGCCCTAACCGCTCGCACCGCAACCCGCAGGGTTGCCCTCCGCAGCTGCGAGCTAGCGGTCAGCGTTCAGGCGCCACGGCGGAGCCGCCCGACGAACAATTCAGCCTGACGCTTTGGAGCGGAGGTCTTCGATGCCTTCGGCGAGGGTGGGGTAGCGGAAGAGTGCTGAACCCGAGATGAAGACGTTGGCGCCGGCTGCTGCTGCGCCGCGGATGGTGTCTGTGCTGATGCCGCCGTCGACTTCGATGTCGACGTCGGTGAGACCGCGATCATCGAGCATGGCGCGGATCTGGGCGATCTTTGGTTCCATCGTGGAGATATAGGCCTGGCCGCCGAAGCCTGGGTTCACGGTCATCACCAGAACCATGTCGACCAGATCCAATACGTGCGCAATCGCTTCGGCTGGAGTGGCCGGGTTGAGCGCGACCGCTGGCTTTGCACCCAGCGTCCGCACGTTGGCCAGTGTGCGATGAAGGTGGGTCGACGTCTCGGCGTGCACGATGAGCATCTCGCAGCCGGCCTCGATGTACTCGGCGGCGAGAAGGTCAGGGTCGGTCACCATGAGGTGGGCTTCAAACATCACGTCGGTGTGCGGTCGGCATGCAGCGATGACTTCAGGGCCGAAGGTCAGGTTGGGAACGAAGTTGCCATCCATCACATCCCACTGAATTCGATCCGCCCCGGCCTCGCCCAAACGGCGGCACTCTTCGCCGAGGTTGGCGAAGTTGGCGGGGAGTACGGAGGGCACGATCTCGATCTTTGGAGCCATAGACCTAGACATTAGCCGCACGCGCACTCCTAACCTAAGTGCCGTGGATGATGTGATCGATGTTGAAATAGTGCGCTCTGCTGATGGAGGCGCCGGAGTGGGGTTTCACCCCGATGGGCGGGTCATGTTCGTCGGTGGGGCGCTTCCCGGTGAGCGGGTCAAGGCGCAGGTCACTAAAGAACACAAGCGCCACATTCGAGCAACGGTCGTTGAGGTGCTGGAACCATCCGCGGGCCGAATATCGCCGGTGTGTGTAACGCGCACTCTCGGCTGCGGTGGATGTGATCTCGCCCACGCCGATCTTGCGACCCAACATCAGATCAAAGTAGGGGTGGTTCGTGATGCGCTTGTGAGAATCGGGCGAATCGACCCTGATGTAGTGGATCGAGCGGTGGTTCCCGATGTTGCGACCACCGCTGAGCCGTACCGATACCGCACTACCGTGCGTGCCGCGATCGATCGTGGCCGAGCGGGCTATCGACGGGCCGGCTCCCATGATGTGGTTGCCGCAGACGAGTGCAGGGTCGCGCACGTGGCCGTCGAAGAATTACTGCAAGACCTTCGCTTCGGTGCCCGAGCAGGTGACGAAGTCGTCATCCGTGTCAGCGCAGCGACAGGGGAGAGGCTGGTCGTGATCGACGGCGCTCCAAGTGATGTGAACGCGCCCGATGACGTCGTCGTCGTCACCAAGGCCGAACTGGAATCGGGGCGCCATGTCGCGCTCACCGAAGAAGCAGCAGGCCGTGAATGGCAGATCTCTGCGGGCTCGTTCTTTCAACCAGGTCCAGCGGTTGCGACCCTTTTGGCCGATGCCGTCGCCAAGCGTGTAGGTGACCTCAGCGGTTCGACGCTGCTCGACGCGTACTCGGGCGTGGGTCTGTTCGCCGGGTCAGCCGGCGCTTCAGCCGACGCAATCATCGCTGTCGAGCGTGCGGGTTCTTCGACAGCCGATGCCCGCATAAACCTCGCTGATCTCCCCGCTCGGGTGGTCGAGGCCGAAGTTGAACACTGGGACCCTGAGCCAGCCGACGTCGTGATCGCCGATCCCGCCCGCTCTGGGCTCGGTGCAGAGGCGGTATCGGTACTCGATCGCTGCGGAGCATCCAGGTTTGTTTTGGTCAGTTGCGACACCGGATCGCTCGGCCGCGACGTGGGTCTTTTAACCGCAGCCGGATACAAGCTCGAAGCCGTCGACATGCTCGATGCCTTCGCCGATACGAGTCATATCGAGGTCGTGAGCACCCTCAGTCGCTAGCTGTCGGCTAGTCCTCCCGACTCATCACGACACGGTTTCGGGCACGTACTCTCGTCAAAAGGGCGACTATCTCGTCGCGCGCGGTAGATCTTCGGGAGGGTGATGCGTCTCTACGTGCCACACGGCGGCAGCGGCCGATCTGTCGCGCTCAGCGTCGAAGATGACTCCGCCACCGTTGGCGAGTTGTGCGAAGCGCTTGGGCTCGACCCCGTACCCGGATTGCTCGTTGACGGACACCATGTCGATGCGGCCGAACGGGTAGCCGACGCCCCGTTCGTCGATGGATGCACCGTGCGTTCTCCAGACGGGTTCGACGAAGCCAACGCCGACGCTGAACGTTGGTGGGTCGGGGTAACCGCCGGACCCGACACCGGTGTCGTGCATCGCGTGCCCGAATCAGGCGTAGTGCGGATCGGGCGTAATTCAGACACGGAACTCGCCGTCGACAACGACAGCATCTCTGGAGTGCACGCTGAGCTTCGAGTCAGCGCTGACACGACCGAGATCGTCGACCTCAGTTCTCGCAACGGCACGTGGATCGATGGCGCACAGGTCGCCCAACCCACTCCGGTCGACGAGAATGGCTCCGTCCACCTCGGATCGTCGGAGATCCGGGTTCGTGGGTTCGATACCTCCGACCGGCCACTCGGCTCGACATCGGAGCATGCCAACGACACTGGGCGCATCCTGCTCAATCGCCCGCCCCGGGCCGCTATCCCCGCAGTTCCGACGCCGCTCACACTGCCCGATCCGGTCGAGGATCGAGCGAATCCAAAGCTCTCCATCGTGGCGCTCATCGTGCCGATCATCTTTGCCGTCGTCATGGTGCAGGTAACAGGGTCGCTGCGGTTCGCGCTCTTTGCGTTGCTCTCACCGCTAATGGCAATCGGCAACTACATCTCTGGTCGGCGCAAGGTCGCGGACGAGCGAAAGTCCGATGCTGTTACGCACGTCGCTGCCCTCGAACAGCTCGAAGATGACCTGCGCACTGCGATCGCGCAGGAACGATCGCGGCGTCGACACCTAGCGCCCGACGTGGTCGAGTTGCGCCGAAGGGTAGAGGTCCCATCGAGTCGACTCTGGGAACGTCGAGCGATCGAAGAGGACGCGCTGACCGTCAGAATCGGTCGTGGTGACATTCCCTGGAGTCCACCCCTCGCGGAGAAGAGCCCACAGCTCGACGGCATCGCCGACGATGTTCGCGAAGTTCTCGACCAATTCGGAACCATCGATGACGTCGAGCTACTCGCCGACCTGCGCCTTGGTCCGCTCGGAATCCACGGCGACGGCGACAACGCAAGGGCTCTCACACGGGCGCTCGCACTCCAGGTCGCGGTCAACCACGGACCCGCTGATGTGCGAATCGCCGCAATTACGACGGAGGATCGAGTCGGCGAATGGTCGTGGCTCGAATGGTTGCCTCACGTCGGATCCGAAGAGGGCGGGCCGCCACTAATTCTTCACAGCGATAGCGCTCGCAAGCTATCGGAGTCGATCCTCGAACAACTTTCAGAGACGCCAGGGCACAAACCCGCGGTCCTGCTGCCACGTTGGTTGTTGCTGGTCGACGACATCTCACTGGTCCACGAACGGGCGAGTGCGTTGCGCCAAATCCTCGAAAAGGTTGACTCCGGCATTCTCGGCGTCGTCGTTGCCGATCGCGTTGACCAACTACCTGCGTCTACGGCGACGGTTCTAGAGGTCGATGCGGTCGACGGAGCATGTTCGCTCGGCCAAATCGATGCCCGCTCCGCTGACGGCACCGGCCTGGTCGACTCCGTCTCGGTTGAGACCGCATCGCAAATCGCTCGCCGTATGGCGCGATTCGAAGACCCCGAACTGGAACTGATCGGCGGCGGACTCCCCGAGCGGGTGACGATTCGAGACATCCTGTGTGCACCGAATGCGCCGGACGTTCTCGACCGCTGGCGAAGTTCAGCGACCGACAATTCCCTTGGGGCGCCTCTCGGGATCGGGCCGGAGGGTCCACTCGTTGTCGACATGACCGTCGACGGGCCCCACGGTTTGGTTGCGGGAACGACCGGTGCTGGTAAATCTGAGCTGTTGCGAACGCTGGTCATCGGCCTTGCGAGCGAGCATTCGCCAGATGATCTGGTCTTTGTCCTCGTCGACTACAAGGGCGGCTCTGCGTTCGACGTTTGTACGTCGTTGCCCCATGTTGTTGGCATCGTCACCGACCTCGACGAACATCTTTCCCAGCGAGCGCTCCGTTCGCTCGATGCCGAACTGCACCATCGCGAACTAGTGCTACGCGAGGCGGCAGCCAAGGACATCTTTGAGTACCGCGACATGGGCTCACCGTCGGGCCCGTTGCCACGACTGATGGTTGTGATCGACGAGTTCGCGACGCTGCGAGCCGAGCTGCCCGACTTTGTCTCCGCGCTGGTCGGCATTGCCCAGCGAGGTAGAAGCCTCGGCGTGCACCTCATACTTGCGACGCAGCGACCATCGGGTGCCGTGGATGCGAACATCAAGGCGAACACCAACTTGCGAATCGCTCTGCGAGTCCAAGATGGACAAGATTCAAAGGACGTGATCGACGTAGCGAAGGCGGCCGAGCTGCCGCGCACACTGCCAGGTCGGGCCTATGTTCGCCGCGGCGAGGGCGACCTGACACCGGTACAGACCGGCTACGCCTCCGGGCCGATTCCTACGAGCACCGGGCCGAAGCTACGGCTCACTTCACGACTGGGCGCGGGCTCGGGTCAAAGCGACTCGGACGTCAGCGTCGCCACGAACCTTTCGTCCTTCGTCGACGCCTGTGTCGAGGCCGGTGAGTCCTACGAGCCGCCGAGACGTCCGTGGGTCGATCCGTTGCCCGACGTCGTTGTGGGCCAAGGCGAGATCTGGGATCTCGACGCGCTTGGAGGCGAACCCGTCACGCTCGCCATCGGCGATGATCCGGATCATCAACGTCGAGTCCGAGTCGGTTGGGATCCAACGAATGGACACCTCGGGGTCATCGGCTCCTTAGGCAGTGGTGTCACCACCACCCTGAAGAGCGCAGCCATCGCTCTCGGGTCCGCAGAGCTCAACCGTCCGGTCTGGGTATACGTCGCAGATCACGGTGCACGTGGCCAGGCGGGCCTCGATGAATACCCACATATTGCCCCCGTCGTTGACGCAGACGATCAAGCACGCCACGACCGGCTCATGGTGATGCTCGAACGAACGATGACCGAACGCGCTCAGTTAGGGGCAGCGGTTCATTCACTGCCCCTAATCGCTGTGGTCATCGACGGCATCGCCGGGTTTGCAGAAAAGACCGACATGATGTCGGGCTCGGTCAACGGCGAACGGTTCGCGAGGATCGTTCGTGATGGACCTGCGGTAGGAATCGTGCTGCTCGTTGGTGCCACCGCGCCAAAGGATTTGCCGAGGGCAATACGAGGTTCCTTCCGGACCACCTTCGTCATGGAACAAAACGACATCAATGATTACTCCGTCTTTGGCATTCGACCAAAGGAAGTGCCGTCGTTCGTGCCTGGGCGAGCCGTCGTCGGGGAGGAGCACCGACTCGCCCATGTCATTGATTGGGACCGGCTCTCTTCGCCCGACGCTGTTCGTTGCCCCGAACCCCCACCGTCGATCGACCCCCTTCCCGAACTCGTCGAGATGGCGCAACTGTCGGCGGCCTCGGTTGGGGCGAGCTTGTCGATTCCTGTAGGCCTCGACAACGAGAGTCGAGAAGTCATCGACCTCGTGGCTCGAGCCGGCGACCACGTGACCATCGCCGGGCCATCCGGTAGCGGACGAACATCTGCGCTTCGCTTGATCGCCGAACAGCTGAGGCGAGGCGATCCCGGTATCGCCCTTGTGGGTATCGCCCCACCCGATTCTCATCTCTTTACCTCTGATGTCTTCGACGCTGGTGGGGCCTACGACGAGGTGAAGACCGTTTTGCAGCTCGTTGAGGGCGATGCCCGCCGTTGGGTTCTGATCGTCGATGATGCTGATCGCATCGATGCGGAGTCCGGCCCCTTGGTCTCATTGGCGCGATCTGCGCCCACCAACGTGACGATCGTGGCGTCGGTTCGCTCTTCTGCTGCTCGGACCGGTTATGGCCACTGGAGTCGATTCGTGCGAGCCAGCGGCGTCGGCGTGTTGCTGCAACCTGATAACGCAGCGGATTCTGAGTTGCTCGGCGTTCGACTGCCGCGAGCCGAGCGCCTCGATGCCCTTCCTGGGCGGGGCTACCTGGTTCAGTCTGGCGAAGCCACCGTGGTGCAACTAGCGCTCATCGACGAGTAGCGCGACAACTACCAATTCCTGCTCCTACCAGCAGGCCGTAGCGCTGGACATCGCAATAGTACGCATCGTGGCGAACATTGCTTTCCGTTGTGCTGTCAGTGTTTTTCAGATGCCCATGAATGCTTTTCGTGATATTTCGATGTTCTGGGTTGACATTGAGTAGATATTGATGTCTACTAAGAATACCGAAATGACACGAAGCGCTTTGAAAGGCGCAGAAGGGGTGAGAAAAATGGCAGCATTTATTGGAGGTAACCTTGCCGATATCGAGGCAAGCGCAAATCGTCTGATCGTTTCAGGCACTGCAGCCGAGGCAACCGGCACCGACACCGCAGCAGCCGCACTGGCACTGCAGGAGGCAATCGATACGGCGATGAGCAATCTCGTCACCGCATTCGAGGGCGTCGCGGCCGCTTTGACCGACGACATCCAACAGAGCCACGGCCAACTGGTTGGATCCGACTGGCGAGGCGCATCTCGCGAGAACGCCATCGCTATCAAGGAGACCTTGCAGGGGCAGGTCAACACCGTCCTCGGCTTGGCTACCACGAACCTGGCAAATGAGCAGACAGCGTTCACGACGCGAGCTCAGGATCTAGTCGCTCACGTAGAGGGCCAGTTCAAGCAGGTCATGGCAGACGTGCAGACGCAATACGGAGAACTCGCAGACGCAGCGAGCCGCACCAAGGCGAACCTCGAGGCGGCCGATCAGACCATCCTGGCGTAGGTCACGGTCTGGCGGGACGGCGGCCGAAAGGTCACCCCACCAGTGGCTTCGGCCGCAGGCAACGGCGCACGGCTTCGGCCGTGCGTCTTTGGGGTTTTGCCGGGCCGGGTGGCGATAGTGGGCTCCTTGGGACGGGAGCCATTTCGCCACGCACTGATGGCTCCCCCGATCAATGTCGGGGATCTAGGCTTAGCGGCATATGAAACGAACGAGATTGCTTGCGTTGCTGGCCGCCGGTGGCCTGGTGGCTGCAGCGTGGCTCGGATTCCGGCAAGATCCAGGCTCAGTTGAGGCCGCCGCAGATTCCACCGAAGCTGTCGAGGAGATTCCGGTCTTGGTGGAAGGGGTCGCCGAGGAGGCCGAGGACACCGAAGATTCTGCGGAGCTGCAAGACCCTTCTGAGGAAGCCGAGGCCGACGCTTCCGAGGGTGAATCAGACAATGGCGAGGCTCTCGACGAAGGACCAGCAGAAATTGCGACCGACTTTGGCGTGGACGACAACACGATTCGCATCGGACTGTCAGCCGACCAATCGGGAGGCCTGGCTGGACTCGTTCAACCCATGATTGACGCCCAAATCGCGTACTTCGACCAGGTCAACGAGACCGGCGGCATCGGCGGTCGCGAAATTGAAGTCGTGGTACTGGACAGCGCTCTCGACGTTCCGACCCAGCTTGACAACTACGCGGAACTCGCCGAGCAAAGCGCCGAAGGCGTCGTACTGATCAGCCACTCGACCGGCTTCGCTCCGACCAGTGCAATAACCGACGAGTTGGCCAACGATGACCTGATCGCGGTTCCCTTGTCATGGAACTCCAGCTGGTCGGCGGGAAGCTCGGGTGCTCGAGTATTCGAGCTACACACGAACTACTGCATTGAGGCAATGAATGGTGTGGAGTTTCTGGCCCAGCAGTCGAGCGTCGCCGTGCCAACAATTGCGATTCTGACCTTGGACGGTGAGTACGGTCGGGATGCTGCCGCGGGAGCGAAGATCGCCGCTCAAGCTCTTGGTCTCGAGTTGGTATTCGATGGTGAGGCGCAAATCATCGGTGGAGGCGAGGACCTATCGGCGATCACGAGACAGCTCGTCGCCGCTGACCCCGACATCGTCTGGATAGCCAGTGGAGCCGAGGAGCTCGCACAGATTCTCAACGGCTCAGCTTCGCAGGGGCTCGACGCGCTCTGGTCGGGAAACCTGCCGAGTTATCATCCGGCACTACTTGGTACTGACGCACGCGATTCGCTCGAGTCCTTCTACTTCCCGAGCGCGTACACCGCGCTTTGGGGAACCAATGACAGCGACGGGATGCGCAACGTGATCGCTGAGCTCTCCGAGCGCCTTGCGGACGGCACTTACGCGGATGCCGATGCCTACATCCTTGGCTGGACTCAGGCGATCTTTGCAGAGACGGTGCTCCGACACGCCGCGGAGAATGGCGATATGACCCGTGCAGGTATCGCCACTGCGGCCAACGAGGTGACCGTGGACTTCCAAGGCCTCGCCCCGACCCAGAGCTGGACTGGGGCTCCGAACGAATCCGTTGTTCGCGGTTCGTACCTCTACCGAATCGATGCCGCCGCGGCGACGCTCGACACAGTAATCACTGAATCAGGTTCGGCTGGCTACGTGCTGCTCGAAGAAAACTTCGTTGGTGAAGTGGCAGCGAGCCACGAGTTCACCGAGCCGTGCAACTTCGGCTAGCGCCCTCTGCGTGATCCGGTGTGCCTGAAGGTTGCTCGCTAGGCTGGCCACGTGGGGACTCGAAAAACTCTGAACTGGCGATCGCTGTGCCTGGTCGTTGCGCTCGTAGTTGTCGCAGGTGCCTGTTCTGCTGATGACAGTCCCATCGCAGACGGTAGCGACGGTGTGGCGAGCACGACCTCGGCACCGGTGGAGCCGGTCGAGACCGGCGAGCAAGATCCAGCCGAGGTTTCTACTCCCCAAGAGCCCGTAATCGAGGATCCAACGGTGCCGCTCGCAACCGACTTCGGTGTCAGCGATGATGCGATTCGGATTGGATACTCGCTCGACTTGAGTGGTGTGTCGTCGTTCGATGACGCACGGCTGCTCGATGGCCACTTTGCCCGTTTCGATCAGATCAATGCCAACGGCGGTCTCGCAGGTCGATCGATCGAAGTCGTCGCGATGGACAACCAAGGCGATCCCGCCCGCCACGCGCAGAACCTTGCGGTATTGGAAAGCGATGGACCCGAGGCGGTGTTGGCGATCGGCGGACTTTCGCAACCATCGGTCGATCGGGCATCCGCCGACACGCTGGGATCGACCGAGATCCTCCTGGTTGGCCACCGAGACTTCGCAGCCGATCTCGATTCGCCCTCAGGGTTCGTGCCGGTTCGTCCAACCGTGTGTGTCGAAACCCGGGTCGGAATCGCCGCGTTGGCCGCCAGCGGTGACGGGGAGGCAACCCAGCTTGCGCTTCTGGTCAGTGGAGAGGAGTGGGCTCAAACCTCGGCATCTCATGCACGTGAGCTCGCCGAAGACCTCGAGCTCGAGATCGTCATCGACGAATCCTTGGACCCGAACGATGACGTTGAGGCTAGTGGTGAGCTCTTCGACGACCTGGTGAATTCCGACGCCGAACTCGTCTGGGTCGCCGGAGCCTCGAATTTCATTTCTTGGGTGGCTGATTCTCTCGCCAGCGCGGAGGACGCGCCGGATTGGACGTGGGGAGGGCCCAGTGCGAACGGGACCTCGACCTTTGGTTCCGTGACCGGGCCGGCTTTGGCTGACGTCTACCAAGTAACCCACGCGGGACCGCTGGTCGATGCCGAATCACTCAGTGGAGCACGTGAAGCCTTAGCGTCTGCAACACCCGAACTCAGCTATGCCAACGCTGGACCAGCGCTTCTGGGATGGGAACAAGCTGGCCTCATCGTGTCGGCGCTCGAGGAAGGGATAGCAGTCGAGGATCTGACCCGTGCCTCCCTCGCTGGGTTGGCGTCTTCGTTGACCTCAGTGTCGTCAGAGCTTGCGGTCTATTCCATCGAACTCACCTCCGGTCGGGACGCGCTCCTGGCAAACGCGGGCTCGACAGGCCTGGAAGAACTCTTCACGGCGTCCGACATTCCCGCCACGCTTGCCAATCCCTGCGGCTGAACTCTCTCAAGGGATGACACTAAAGGTGTCGACGGCGGGGTCGCTAGGCAGCGTCTCCGGATCGTAGCCTGGCGCCATGTTTATCAACGGTGAGTTTGTCGACGCGATCTCCGCGGACACCTTCGAGGTTACGAATCCGGCGACGGGGGAGCGCTTGGGCGAAGTGCCAGATGGTGATGCGCGCGACGCCGAGCGCGCTATCGCGGCGGCCGACGCTGCGTTCGCGGAGTGGTCGCAAACCACGGCCTACGAACGAGCCGACATTCTCATGGCCGCGTGGAACCTCATACGCGAACGCGCCGATGAGCTCGCTGCGCTAATGACCGCGGAGCAGGGCAAGCCGCTTCGAGCGAGCAGCTTTGAGGTCAGCTATGGCGCGGACTTCATCCGATGGTTTGCCGAGGAAGCTCGACGGCTCACCGGCGAGTGGATCCCATCCGCGCGGGCCAATCAGCGCTTCTTGTCGATCCAGGCTCCAGTTGGTGTGGTCGCGGCGGTTACTCCGTGGAACTACCCGATGTCGATGCTGACCAGGAAGATGGCCCCGGCCCTTGCTGCCGGATGCACGTTGGTGTTGAAACCGGCCGAGGCCACTCCACTCAACGCCAAGGCGATCTTTGAGGTCTTCCATGACGCCGG
>CAZTDG010000097.1:0-10748 GCA_964612655.1 uncultured Acidimicrobiales bacterium
AACGCCACCATACCGGCTTGGAATCAGCGAGTATCGCTTAGCTACCGACCGGTCACTCGCGCTCGCAACCATCGGTACACCCGGGTGAACAGTTGCGGTTCAGTCCAATTTTCTGCAGGCCCGCGCCGGAGCGCGAAGGCGGCGTTGACCTCCGCGCCGAGCACCAGACCGATCGCGAGAAGAAATAGCCACAGCTGCAACGTGATCGCTGTACCGATGACGCCAAAAATGGCATTCGACGAGCTGCTGAGCGTGCGCAAGTACACGCTGAAGAGCAGTGTGGCGACGAGCGCAAACGCTGCGGTGAAAGCAGCTCCTGGGATTTCGTCACGCCATTGCGCACGTCGGTTCGGTGCCACGTGGAAGATCGTCGCAGCCCAGGAAACCAGGATCACGATCGCGGCCGGGTACCGCAGCCAAATCCATAGGAAGGTGAGTATGTCGCCAGCGATTCCGTCACCGACGAAGTCCTCCCGGCCAAGCAAGGGGCCAATGACCAGACCAGCGAGCGTTATCGAACCCACGACGATGGTGCCGATGGCGAGCAGGATCCCGATGACCTGGGTTCCCACCCAGCCTCTCGTCGTGTCGTGGCCATAGGCAACGTCGAGCGCTCGAACCACGGCGGCGAACCCGCGAGACGCCGTGTAGAGCGTCGCGACGATACCGAAGGTCAGCGCCGAGGTCGACGACGCGGAGAACAGTGACCCAACCGCATCGGTCACTCCCCCTTCGGCACCGAAGAGTTGGGCGGACCATTCGGTCACTTGCCCCTCGACCGACGCGGCGAGGTCGCTACCGAGGATCGAACCCAAAACACCGAGGATCGCCGAGGAAACCAGGAGCAAAGGGAAAAGGCTGAGCAGCGCAAAGAAGCCGATCTCGGCCGCAAGCCCAGAAACGCGATCGTCGTGCCACGACCGGTAAAGGAAGCGAATGAGCCACGGAATCGTGAAGCGTTCTGGAGGGGTGTCGGTAACTCCCATCAACTCCAGCATGACCGCAAACGAGTGGGCGTTAGTGGCAATCGGTTTTCAGCACGACGAAACGCCGCGGTTTACTACCGCTGGTTTCGTCGACTCGAGCGGGTGCGTCGGCGAGGACTCGCGATCGAGGCGATCGCTTCGCTCTCGCTGTCGGTGAGGTCGATGACGTCGTCGAGCGTGACGTCGATGACGTTGTCATCACGGCGATCTTTGGCCAGGCCCGAAAGCAGGGTCGCCGCTCGGGATTCTTCTTCCGGCGTAACAAAGGTGATGTGTACCGCTGCGGGAAGCGCGTCGATACGGCGCGAGTAGTCACGAATCGAACTCGCCGAACGTAGATGAATGGCGAGCGAAACCGGAATCGGACCGTGATCGACAGCGAACTCGTGGGTGGTCACGATCATCGACGTGCGATCGTCTTTCTCGGCTTCAATAACCTCCGCGCGAGTTCCGTCGGTTGCGAGCAGGACCGGAAGCCCCGACAGCGTCAAGCGCTCAGCGAAGCCTTTTGCTTCGAGCGCAGAATGCGCGACGATGGCCAATCGCCGTCCGCGCGTGGCAAGACGACGTACCAACTGGTCTCGATCGCTACGCGCGACCTTCCAGAAGTACCCACCTGGATGAATGTTTTCGAGGGTCATATTCGTTACCGAATCCGCCAGGGACATGGCTTCTTTGCCGCCTTCTGCTCCACGCTTACTCGATTGTAACATCGCTCGTCATCGTGTTGCGATCGTGTTACCAATGTTGTCGGTCACGTCTACCCGTTGTTTAGCCGAGATGGCTGCGTGAAACCTTCGTTCTAGATAGCGTGACGATCATGGCTGGCGAACTCGTTCCAATCGCTTCTGGGGTTCATGTGTGGCTCGAAGAGGCGCGTTCCCACAGTGCAACGAACTCCGGCGTGGTCATTGCCACCGACGGCTTGACCGTCATCGACGCGGGTCCGAGTCCGGCGGTTGTGGCCCCGTTCGCAGAAGCGCTATCGGGGCTCACCGAACTCCCTGTTCGGCGCCTTGTATTCACCGGCTCCCACATCGATGTCGTTGGCGGGGGCACCGCCTTTCCGCTGGCTGGCGTTTACGGGTCCGGTCAGTGTTCTCATCTCCTCGATCAGCCGGCTGATCCATCTATATGGGAGCGGCTACACCCCACGCTCGACTTCACCGACGTCGTCACACGCCCCGTCAGCCATACCGTTACTGAGGCTGCGCACCTGTGCCCCGCCTCGATTGCCGTCCCCGTACCCGGTCCCCAATTCGAGAGCTTGGTCGTCCAGGTGCCAGGGGCCAACGTGGTCTTCGCCGGCTCGGTTGCCACCTTCGGTGCTACCCCGTTGGGTTACGAGGCCGACTTCCCTAGATGGATCGAAACTCTGGACCAGTTGCTCGGCTGGGGCGAGATCTTCGTCCCCTCGCACGGCCCGATCGGTGGCACCGAAGAAGTGGTCGCGCTTCGCAACTATCTCGAAGCGGTCGTAGCAGCCGACGGCGACCCCGCCGCGATGACTGAGGGACCGTGGTCATCGTGGGCCGATCCGCACTTCACCGCAATCAACGTGGAACGTGCGAAATTGCTCGCCGATGGCGACCCGAACCCGCCACCATCGCTGTTGTCGCTGCTCGGGCTTTCGTAACGCGATTCTCGGCACAGACGCGACCCGCCTGGCTTTCGCACCTTTTATAGGGCTAGTGTGTCGGAAATCACTAGGAGTGGGTCGCGTGGGTACTTCGGTTCCCATGTCGGGACGGCTATCTCTCCTGGACCGCAACCATGGATGTCACATCACCAAAGGCGTCCGCGAGGGGAAGCAAACCACCATGAATTTTAAGCAGTTTGACCGGCTACGACGGAACGCAAGTCCGCTCGAGTTGGACTTGATGGAGCATTACGCTGCCGGAAAGATCAGCCGTCGTAACTTCACAAAACGAGGCGTCATCCTTGGCCTCAGCGCTCCGACCATGGCTGCGGTAATCGCAGCATGTGGCGGCGACGACACAACGTCGACCGACGCGGGTGCAGCCGCAGGATCCGACACCAGCGGCATCGTCGCAGGTGGCGACCTCCGCGCTGGTATCCAGTTCGGTGACGCAAACTCGGGTCTCGACCCGGTCAACATGCTCGACCTCGGCACCTACGCCGTTGTTTCGCAGAGCTTTGAGTACCTCGTGGGCCTTGGCGACGATGGCAACATCGGCGCTACCGCACTCGCCACCGACTGGGCGCCAAACGACGACGGAACCGTATGGACCTTCAACCTTCGTGAAGGCGTGACCTGGCACGACGGCACGGCATTCACCTCTGCCGACGTCGCCGCAACCGTCGACCGCATGGTCGTCGCTGGCGCTGGCCTCGCTGGTATTGTTTCCGAAGGTGGCGTAGAAACCCCAGACGACCTCACCGCAGTGTTCAACCTCGACGCAGCGAACGGCAACCTGCCAGTTCTGATGTCGTTGTTCAACCCGCAGTCGCTGATCACCCCGGTCGACTACGAGGCTCTCACCACCCTCGACGGCCGCCCAGCAGGCACCGGTGCGTGGATGCTCGACAGCTTCAACGCAACCACCTTCGAGGCAACGTTCATTCCGAACCCCAACTGGTGGGGCGGCAGCGTCAACTTCGACACCATCACCCTCGCTGGCTTCGAAGCTGGCGGTACCCGAGTTGCTGCGATGCAGGCCGGCGAGATCGACATCATCCAGGACTTCACCGTCATCGATGGTGCTGCTCTTCTCGGCGCTGACAACTTCAACGTCTTGCGCCCACCATCGGCCAACCATCGCCAGCTGTGGTTCAACACCCAGCTTCCAGAAGGTGGACCGTTCACCGATGTTCGTGTGCGACAGGCTCTCGCCTACTCGCTCGATCGTCAACAAATCGTCGACACCCTCTATGAAGGTGCTGCGCTCATCGGTAACGACCACCCGGTTCACCCGACGCTGCCGTTCTTCGATGAGGGCGCTGTTCCACAGCGCACCCAAAACATTGAGATGGCTCAACAGCTCCTCGCAGACGCAGGTTATGCCGATGGCATCGAAGTCACCTTCGACGTCGGCGATATCGGTGAGGTTCCTGACTACGCCGCAATCGTTCAGCAGCAGGCCATTGAAGCCGGATTCGACTTTGACGTTCGCGTCACGCCGAACTCGGACTTCTACGGCGAGTTCTGGTGCGCAGGCGCCGAGTGGGGCGCTCAGCCCGACACCGGTGGCCCAACCCGTCCATGTGGAGCGTCATCGCCAGTGGGAATTGTTGACTACGGTCATCGCCCCGTGCCTGACATTTTCCTCACCCGTGCATTGCAGACCGACGGTGACTGGAACTCCTCGAACTACGCCTCGAGCGAGTTCGACGACCTCGTCACGCAGTACCAGGGTGCGGTCGACGTTGCGGCACAGACCACAGCGATCAGCTCCATCCAGCAACACCTGCATAACGAAGCACCAGCGCTGTACCCAGCGTTCTTCGATTACCTCAGCGGTCACTCCGACTCCGTCGCAGGACTCCAGGTAACGGCACTTGGCCACTTGCAGCTGCAAAACGCTGGCTTCACTGCGTAAGTAAGAATCACATTTCGGTGTCGCCCACAAACCCTGTGGGCGCACCAAATCTATGAACCACGCGGCGGCGGGGCCTTTCGGTCCCGCCGCCGAGGTGGTTAAGTAGGGACATATGTCACTCGCTCAACTCGGCCAAGCTGCTGGCCCGTCGCCCGAAGACGCTCAACTAAACGTCGACGCGGTCATCGCGAAAGCAGAACCCCGGAAGGGCATGCCGTTCTTCGTGCGACGCATTTTGCTGTCGTTCGTCACGCTGTTGATCATCATCGCGATCGTTACCCTCATCCCGAACATCGCTCCGGGTGACCCGGCCCGAAAGATCGCTGGCGGTACCGCGTCGCCGGAACGTCTGGCACAGGTGACCGAATCGCTTGGCCTGAACGACTCGGTTCCCGAGCAGCTTCGCAACACGTTCGTCTCGGTGTTTACCCTCGACTTCGGCGAAGCATTCACCAAGCCGGGCGAGAGCGTCATCGGGCTGATCCGAACATCGCTATGGAACTCCCTCAAGCTGGTGTCGTTTGCCTTGGTGATCCTCATCCCGCTCTCGGTGGCAGGCGGTGCGCTAGCCGCCTTCAAGAAAGACACGTGGATCGACCGCACCATCGTCAACACCGGACTCGCGCTGTCGTCCATGCCCGAATTTGTAGCGGGAATCTTGTTGCTCGCACTTCTTGCGGTGCCTTTCGACTTCTTCAAGGTCAGCGGCGCCGCACCACCGGTACGAGTCAGAGGCGAGCTCGTCGATGCTGGGGCACTGACCCAGCTTCAGCACCTCATCCTTCCAGCAATGGCGGTGTTGTTTGTGTACTTCGGCTATATCGCCCGTGTGACCAGAGAGGGTGTGATTACCGCGCTCGACTCGGACTATTCACGAACCGCGTTTATGAAGGGTCTTTCCACCTTCGGCGTGTTCCGCGGCCACATTCTTCGTAACGCACTCCAGCCCACCGTCGCCGTGCTCGCAACCCAGTTGGGCTACATGTTCGGCGGCATGATCGGCTTGGAGATCGTCTTTAACTACCCGGGGCTCGGAAGCCTCATAATCGACGCCGTGCAAAGTTCGGACTTTCCCGTCTTGCGAGCGGGCGTCATTACCGTTGCGCTCATTTACATGGTCGCCACCCTGTCTGCGGATCTCATCATTGGTTGGATGAACCCTCGGGCCCGATTGACCACCGAGGCATAGAGATATGACAACGATTCTACCTCCCGACCAATCCGCAGCCGCTGACGAGCCTGACCCGCGCAAGGTGTCAAACACTCAGGATTCGGTCCAACCGGAACCAGAAGTCGACCTCGGCGGCGCTACCCGCAAACAGGTTCGCCGCGAGCAGCTCGCGGTTCTTTACAAGAGCCCGGGTTTCATCATCGGCGCCATCGTGTTTGGGTTCTGGGTTCTTGCCGCGATCTTCCCCGGCCTCTTAACCTCGATTGACCCCAAGGCCCTCAGCAGCGAGTTGCGAAACCCACCGAACGCGGACGCCTGGTTTGGCACCGACCCCTTGGGCCGCGATGTCTTCAGCCGAGTCATCTTCGGTGCCCGTCCGGTCCTGATCGTGACGCCACTCGCCACAATCTTTGCTGTCCTAGCTGGCTCGCTCATCGGCGTGGCTGCCGGTTACTTCAAAGGCCTATTCGACGACGTAGTGAGCCGCATCGCCGAAGCGGTCTTGTCAATCCCCGCGATCTTGTTGGCCATCGTGGTCATCTTCACCTTCGGTGCTTCCACCGCCGTCATCATTGGCACGGTTGCCGTCTTGTTCACGCCGCCTGTTCTACGTACGGTTCGAGCTGCCACGCTCAGCGAATCCGAACTCGACTATGTAACGTCGGCAAAAATGCGTGGGGAGAGTTCGTTCTTCATTATCGTGCGCGAAATCTTGCCGAACATCTTGGGCGTCGTGGTTGTCGAGCTGACCGTTCGTCTTGGATACGCCATCTTCACTGTTGCTACCCTCGCCTTCCTTGGCATTACGGGCGCTGACCCAACCGACGCTGACTGGGGCATCGATGTAGCGAACCAGTGGGAGCGAATTATCTCTGGAGTCTGGTGGCCCACCGTGTTCCCTGCACTGGCTATTGCGTCGTTGGTGATTTCGGTCAACTTGATCGCTGACTCCATCGAAGAGGCCGTCTCTTCGTGACCGTTACCGACTCAGCACAAGACATGGTCGGCTCCGATTCCAACAGCGCTGCCCTTTCGGTTCAAGACCTCCACATGTCCTACATCGTGCGTGGCACACCACGAGAGGTGTTGCGAGGCGTGTCCTTTGATGTTCGCCCCGGAGAGGCCTACGGCCTTGTCGGTGAGTCTGGATGTGGCAAGTCCACGACGGCTTACGCGGCACTTCGATATCTGCCCGGAAACGGCCGCATCACCAGCGGCAAGGTTCTCGCCAGCGGGCGTGAGCTCACGTCGATGTCGAACGCTGAGCTGCGAGAGTTCCGATCGACCGAAGCATCGATGGTCTACCAGGACCCGGTTCAGGCCGTGAACCCTGTGCATCGCATCGGCCGACAGGTTGCCGAATCGTTCGAGATCATCGGCGTGCCCAAAAAAGAGGCCGTGCAGCGAGCTCGCAAGGCGCTCGAGACGGTCCAAATCGCCGACCCTGACAGCGTGATGGAACGTTTCCCTCACCAGCTTTCGGGCGGCATGCTTCAGCGCGTGGTTATCGCCATGGCACTGGCCTCCGATCCGAAGTTGCTCGTTCTCGACGAGCCCACTACGGGCCTCGATGCCACCGTCGAGGCCGAAGTCCTCGATCTCGTGAAGCATCTCCGAGAAGAGACCGGTGCTGCCATTCTGTTGATCGCGCACAATCTGGGCGTGATCCGAAAAATGTGTGACCGCGTCGGCGTGATGTACGCGGGCCGTATCGTCGAAGAGGGCAACGTCGAGGAGGTCTTCGACGCTCCCAACCACCCGTACACCGTGGGGTTGTTGAACTCGATTCCGCGTCGAGGCATCCGAAAGACCGATCGCGAGCTCTTTGCGATTCCCGGCAATTTGCCTTCCATCGGTGACGAGCTGCCGACGTGTGTATATCTCGAACGATGCCCTATCGCCTCCGACATCTGCCATACGGAGTTTCCACCACGAGTGGAACTCGGCAATGGCCGCTTCACGATGTGCCATCACTCCGATCTCATCGAGAACGTACCGGGGCCCGAGGACACCGAGTGGAACCACGACATTGGTTCCGAGGAGGTCATCGGTGTCGACAGCGTCTCGAAAACCTTCCGCCAACGTGGCGCTGATGTCCCAGCACTCGTGAGCGTCGACCTTGGGTTCGCTGACGGAGAGACCCTTGGTTTGGTCGGCGAGTCCGGCTCGGGTAAGTCAACCCTCGCCAAGACGATGCTTGGGGTGCACGAGCCAGACGACGACGGCGGAGCAATTACCTTGCGTGGCCGTGCGATGGCTAGCAAAGCAACGTCGCGCAACGAAGAGTCGATTCGCTCGATCCAAATGGTCTTTCAGAACCCTGACTCCGCGCTTAACCGGTCCTGGACAGTCCGCCGGATCCTGACCCGGTCGATCACGAAACTGACCGGCCTCTCGGGGGCAGAAGCTGATGCTCGCGCTGTCGAGATCGCCACCGGAATGCGCCTTTCGGAACGTCACCTCGATATGCGTCCACGCCAGCTTTCGGGCGGCCTCAAACAACGCGTGGCCATCGCTCGTGCGTTCGCCGGTGACCCTGACGTCGTCGTGTGTGATGAGCCCACCTCGGCGCTCGATGTTTCGGTCCAAGCTGCGATTCTGAACCTGCTGGGCCAGCTCCAACGGTCGGAGCGAACCAGTTATCTGTTCATTAGCCATGACATCGGCGTTGTTCGCTATCTGGCCGACCGTGTTGCGGTGATGTACGTAGGTCGAATTGTCGAGCTCACATCTACCGACAAGCTCTTCGATGGGCCCAACCACCCCTACACCGAGGCGTTGCTCTCCGCGGTGCCATCGGTAGACGGACAGACAGAGCACCGGATCCCGCTCACCGGTGAGATCCCAAGCCCGAAGGACCCGCCACCGGGTTGTGTGTTCCACACCCGTTGCCATCGTGCCATCGTGGGAACCTGCGACACCATCGTTCCCGAGCTGAAAGAAATTTCGCCCGGACACCAAATGGCGTGTCACATTCCCGCCGAACAGCTTGTAGAGCTCCAGGCCAAGTCCTCATAATTCCCCCGTTATTCACCGAAGGGTACGCGACGCATTTGGCGAATAACCGCTAGATTGCTCCGACCGTACCGGTTTCGCCATTCAGGCGAATTGCTGCAAAGGCGATGCAGATGGAACAGACGACATCGCGCCCGGCGATTACTTCCCCCCTGCTTTCGATGTGGGCGCTGTTCACCGGCGTGCTCTTGTTGCAGCTCGGCAATGGGCTCCAGGGGACCTTGCTCGGCGTTCGATCTACCCTCGAAGGCTTCGACACATTCGTCATCGGCATCATCTTGGCCGCCTACTACGCCGGCTTTCTGGCCGGTTCACGCTTCACCATGCGAGCGCTCGGAAAGGTCGGCCATGTCCGAGTCTTCGCCGCACTGGCATCTATGGCATCGTCGGCGGCGTTGCTCTATGCGCTGTTCGTAAACCCACCAGCGTGGTTGCTCATGCGTTTCGTTACCGGGTTCTGCCTCGCAGGATTGTACGTGGTTGCCGAATCGTGGCTCAACGATCAGTCCACCCCCGAGACTCGTGGCCGCACACTCTCGATGTACATGGTGGCCACCATGGGAGGCGTCACGGGCGGCCAGTTCTTGCTCAACGTCGGCGACCCCGGCGGCTTCGAGCTCTTCGTCGTGGCTTCGGTCCTGGTTTCGATCGCGCTAGTCCCAATGGCGCTGTCGGAATCGAGCTCACCGCGGGTCATCAAAGCCGACCCGCTGCCGCTCAAGACGTTGATGGCCATCGTGCCTACCGGTGTGATCGTCATGTTCTTCAACGGTGCAGCCGCTGGCGCGCTGCTCGCGATCGGGCCGGTGTACGCGACCCAAATCGGCATGTCGACCGGCCAGGTATCGCTGTTCATCGCGGCGGCGCTCATCGGATCGACGGTGCTCCAACTCCCGATCGGCCAGATATCGGATCGGGTACCTCGACGAGGCGTAATGGCGGTCGTCGCCGCAGTTGCGACCATCGCAGCGGCACTTGGCACGCTGACCGCTACAGGGCCGGGCGCCATCGTCGTGATGTTCGTACTCGGAGCGTCCTCGTTCCCGCTCTACTCGCTAGCTATCGCCTACACGAACGACTGGATTGAGGACCATCAACGGGTGGGCGCCTCCGGGCTGCTCGTAATGGTCAACGGCGTCGGAGCGATCATCGGCCCGCTGGCAACCTCTGCGTTGATCAGCACGCTTGGGACCGCAGCGTTTTGGTGGTCACTCGCAGCAATCCATCTCGCTGTGCTCGGATACTTGACCTACCGCATCGCCGTGAAGGACGCCGTGGCGGTTGAAGATCAGTCGACCTATCAACCCATGCCAGCACGAACCTCGCCGATTGCCTCACTGGTTGGCCGCCGGACGGGGAAACGTAAGGATCCGATAGCTGCTCGACGTGGGCCGAAACAAAACAAGTCGTAGCGAGCCAAAACCGTACTCTTGGCCGAAAACGACAGTGGCGCCACCCGAAGGTGGCGCCACCGGCATATTTGGTGATTGTTTGCGAGTTACGCGGCGTTGGAAATGTCGTCTTCCTTGTCGCCGAGCAAACCACGATAAATCAGTGCACCGAGCACACCACCGATAAGTGGCGCAACCCAGAACAACCACAGCTGTGGAATGTAGTCGCCACCGGTGAACACAGCGGTCGCCGTGGAGCGAGCCGGGTTAACCGAGGTGTTGGTGACCGGGATCGAGATCAAGTGGATGAGTACCAACATGAGACCAATCGCCAGACCGCCCATCGCGGGAGCAGCCTTTTTGGCGGTGGCTCCCATGATCACGAGCAAGAACATCGCGGTCATCACGACCTCGGTAATGAAGGCAGTGCCGAGACCGGACCCGTTCGGCGATAGATCGTTGTAGCCGTTCGATGCAAAGGCACCTGCGACGGTGGCATCAATGTCTGGTGCCCCGGCCATGATGAACACGAGCAACGAACCGATGATGCCGCCAATGACCTGCGCAACAATGTACGGGCCGGCCTTCGCGGCTGGAAAGCGGCCACCGGCAACAAGGCCAGCGG
>CAZTDG010000098.1:0-10687 GCA_964612655.1 uncultured Acidimicrobiales bacterium
ACCAGCAGGTCGCCGGCGCCGACGGTGTCGCCTTGGGCGACCTTGACCTCGGTGACCGTGCCGTCGATATCGGCGTTGATCGCGTTCTCCATCTTCATGGCTTCGAGGGTGACGACTGGATCTCCAGCCGAAACCGTGTCGCCGACCGCCACGTTGACGCCCACGATGGTGCCCTGCATTGGCGCGGTGATCGCACCATCGCCGCCGCCCGAAGCAGCTTGAGCGCTGGGAGCTCGCCTCGCCCTTTTCGGAGCTGCCGCGACCCCAACGGTCTCTGGGACCCACAGGGTCACGTCGTACTTGCGGCCGTTGACCTCGACAGGAACGTTCTTCTTGGTGAGCGGTTCGTCGCCATCGACAGCACCGCCACCGGTCGAGCGCACGCCGGTCAGGTCGAGGCCGTTCTCGACCCAGTTGGTCGAATGGGTGTTGTTCTGGAAGGCCTCGGCTTCCAAGATGGCGACGTCGGCGGGAATGGTCGTCGCGACGCCTTCGATCTTGAGTTCGCCGACGGCGCGCAGTGCACGTCGAATCGCAGTGTCGCGGTCTCGGCCCCACACGACCAACTTGCCGACCAGGTTGTCGTAGTACTGGCTGATCTCGTCGCCGGACTCATAGCCGGTGTCGAAGCGAGTTCCGAAACCGTCGGGAACCGCCAGAGACGTGATCGGCCCCGGCGATGGGAGAAAGGCCCCTTCTGCGGGGTCTTCGGCGTTGATGCGGATCTCGATCGCGTGCCCGGTGATTGCTACATCGTCTTGGGTGAAGGAAAGCTTCTCGCCAGCAGCGACCCGTAGCTGCTGTTCGACGAGGTCGACGCCGGTGACGAGCTCGGTCACCGGATGCTCGACCTGGAGACGAGTGTTCATCTCCAGGTAGTAGAACGAGCCGTCCTCGTAGAGGAACTCAACCGTTCCAGCGTTCGTGTAATCACAACCGACCGCCACATCGATCGCGGCCTGAGACATTTCGTCGAGGATCTTCTGATCGATGCCCGAGGCCGGTGCTTCCTCGATCAGCTTCTGGTGACGCCGCTGCGGCGAGCAATCTCGGGTCCCCAACGAAACCGTGTTTCCGTGGGTGTCGGCGAGCACCTGGACCTCGACGTGGCGAGGGTTGGAGAGGTATCGCTCCATGTAGATCTCGTCGCGGCCGAAGTACGCGAGTGCTTCGCGCTGGGCGGACTCGATCGCGGACTCCACGGCGTCGGCATCTTGAACCACCTTCATGCCGCGGCCACCACCGCCGTAGGCGGCCTTGATCGCCACCGGGTATCCGTGCTCGTCGCCGAAGTCGAGAACTTGCTGCGGGTCGGTGATCAGTTCGGTCGTTCCGGGGACGCCGAACACCCCTACCTTCTCGGCTGCTTCTCGTGCCGAGATCTTGTCGCCCATGACTTCGATCGCGGCCGGTGGCGGACCGATGAACGTCACGCCGATATCGGTGATCGCACGAGCGAAGTCAGCGTTCTCGGAGAAGAATCCGTAGCCGGGATGTACCGCCTCGGCGCCGCTCTCGCGAATGATGTCCAACATGGCGTCGGTGTTGAGATAAGACTCGGCGGCCGTTTGGCCTCCCAAGGCATAGGCCTCATCGGCGAGTCTGACGTGCAACGAATCACGGTCGAGTTCGGAGTAGACGGCGATCGTCCTCACCCCGAGTTCTTGGCAAGCCCGAATAACTCGAACGGCGATTTCGCCCCGGTTGGCGATCAAAACGCTGGAGAACATCCCTTGTTAGTAGCCCAAGACCCAACGGTGGGGAAAGTTGGCTCCGTGTGAACCTGGTGACAGAGTGTCCATATGGATGTCTCCAACGCGGTAACGGGTCGATTCCAGCAGGTTCGCTGGGTACCTCAGACCGGCTCCACAAATGCAGATATTCGTCCTCTCGCACTGGCAACACCGGACACCGCGCAGGTGCTGTTCACTGATGAGCAGACCGCTGGCCGGGGGAGGCATCAACGAACCTGGACCATGCGCAGCGGAGGCGGGGTCATGGTCTCGTTCTATGTGCCGTGGCTCGACGCCGCCACCGCCCACGGAGTGAACACCGCTCTGGCGATCGCGGTGGTCGATGCCATCGCTGAGGTTGCGGGAACCGCTGTCACCCTGAAGTGGCCAAACGACGTAATCGTCGATCACCCCGATGGAAGCGCTCGCAAACTTGCTGGGATTCTTGCCGAGGTCGTCTCGAGCGGCTCGACCGTGCATGGCGTGATCGCCGGCCTCGGTCTCAACGTCTCCTGGCCCGCAGCGTCCGATATTGAAGCGCACGAGGAGCTCGCAGGCGCGGCGTCGCTAGACGGCGTCGCAGACGCCCCCGTCGATAGGGAGGCGCTCGCCGCCAGTATCGTGTCGCACTTTGAGGCCGGGCTCGCGGCGCTTTCCGCCGAGGGCGTCGCCGACCTGCACGCCCGGTATCACCAGCACAGCTCCACGGTCGGTCGCCGAGTGCGAGTGGAGCGCAATAGCGAGTCGAGCACGGATGCCTTTATCGAAGGGGTCGCGGTAGCACTCGACCCATCGGGCGGGCTCATCATCGACGTCGATGGACAACACCAAACCGTTTTGGCGGGCGATGTAGTCCACCTTCGAGCTGCGCCCGAACAGTGAACTATCGCCGCGCCGCTAGCGTGGAATACCGATGAGCACTTCCACCCGGCGCCGCCGGACCTGGCCACAACGCATCCTTCTGCTCTGTGGGCTACTGATCGCGGTCGCGCTCTTCGGCGGCGCTCGCTTCTTCTGGGAGGCCCGAACCGTCCTCGCCGAATTGCCTCGCATTCGAGTGGGTCCTGGCGTGTTGGCCCAAGGCGGCGAACCCGGCGATCCGCTCAACTTTCTCGTCGTTGGCGTAGATAGCTCCGAAGGACTCGACCCAGACGACCCGGTTCGTGTCGGTCGAGACCTCGAAGACGAAGCGCGCGGTGTCGTCCGGCCAGACACGATCTTGATCGTGCGCCTCGACCCCGCAACCGGCGAGGCCGCGGTGCTGTCACTGCCACGGGATCTCCTCGTCGAAGTGCCCGGCGGAACGACCACCCGGATCAACGCGACCCAAGCCGTGGGTGGGCTGGAGTCACTGATCTCCACGGTCGATGCCAACTTTGATATCCCGGTGAACCACTTCGTCGTCGCCGATTTTGCGAGCTTCTCCGAGGTTGTCGAGATCGTGGGCGGCGTGCCGGTTAACTTCCCGTTCCCGACACGCGACCGCGGCTCGGGCTTGACCGTTGACGCCGGATGCTGGGCGCTCGATGGCGGTGAAGCCCTGGCCTATGTGCGGGCGCGCTCGCTCGAAGAATTCATCGATGGCCAATGGGTGCCACTGGCGGCTGTCAGCCCCGACCTGGCCCGCATCGAACGCCAGCAGGAGTTCATGGCCCTCGCACTCGAACAAGTGCTCTCGGTAGCCCGGTCCGACATCTCTCGAATCGGCGAGTTCATCGAAGCAGGATCTCAAGCGGTTCAACTCGATGAGAACCTCACCCCCGGAGACATGCTCGACCTCGCGTCTGCGTTCGCTGACTACGACACATCAGCTCTCGATGTCTCCACCGTGCCCGTCGCCGCGCTGTTCTCCGAGGAAGGCGTATACCAGGGCGAACAGTTCCTCGAAGTCGAAGCGGCGGACCTTCTGCCGTTCTTCCAAGGTCTCGCAAACACCGTTCGCCCCGAAGACGTAATGGTCTCGGTGGACACTGGCGATGATCGTCACGTCGAAGAATTGAGCGAGCGGGGCTTCGACGCCGACCGTGAAGAACGAACCCATGATGGCCCCACCCAGGTCTTCCTCGGCCCCGATGACCGTGAAGAAGCGTTGCTGTTGACGCGCTACCTCGATTCGGTTCCGACGATCGAAGTGGTCGACATCGCAGGCGTCCGCCTCGCGGTGGGCCCCGATTTCTCCGGTATCCGCCAATTTCCTCGCCCGCTCGCCGATATCGCGCCGGGTCTCGACACCGAACTTCGACGATTCGCTCAAGGTCAGGCGGCCCAAGCGCCGACAGAGCCTCAGGAGCCCGTAGAGCCGTCCGTCACGTCGATTGTCACTTCTACCAATGCTCCTCTACCCTCGACAAGTGGCGTGACGACTGCTGAGCCAATTGACCCAACGACAACGGTGACTACGAGTTCTACCCTCGTTGTTCGTGGTAGGCCCCCCGTCGACGCGACCTGTTCATCGACGGGCGGCCAATAAGGAGACCTAAATGGCAGTAACAGAGCTTCAGTCGACCTCGCGTATCGCGGTGATCGGTACCGGGTATGTGGGATTGACCACAGGGGCGTGCTTCGCCGAGCTAGGCCACGACGTGTTGTGCGCCGACATTGTTCCGGAGAAGGTCGAATCGTTGAAGAACGGCGAGATCCCGATCCATGAGGATGGATTGGAATCGATCGTCCGAGAGAACATGAAAGCTGGCCGCTTGAACTTCGTCCTCGGGGCCGAGAACGCGGTCGAGGGTCGCGAGTTCATCTACCTGTGTGTTCCTACTCCTCAGGGCGCCGATGGCCGTGCGGACCTTTCCTACGTCGAAGCTGCCGCCAGAGAGATCGCGCCGCATCTGGATCGCGGCGCTGTCGTCGTCAACAAATCGACGGTGCCCGTCGGATCGACCTTGCTGGTCGAGCGTGCGCTGCAGCGCCCCGATGTCCACGTGGTATCGAACCCCGAGTTCCTGCGTGAAGGATCCGCGGTAGGCGACTTCTTGAACCCGGACCGAGTTGTTATCGGTGCCGATGATCGCGGCGCTGCGTCTCGCGTCGCAGCCCTCTACCTCGGTGTACGAGCCCCGATCTTGATCACCGACCCGGCATCTGCCGAGACCTGCAAGTACGCAGCGAACGCCTTCCTTGCCACAAAGATCAGCTTCGCCAACGCCGTCGCTGCGGTTTGTGAAGCAGCTGGCGCCGACGTCGCCGACGTCTTGATGGGCATCGGCTATGACTCTCGTATCGGGCACCACTTCTTGCGACCTGGCCCTGGCTGGGGCGGCTCGTGCTTCCCGAAGGACACCAAGGCAATGATCGGTATCGCCGAGGACGTTGGCTACGACTTCGCGTTCCTCAAAGGCGTCATCGAAGTTAACGAGCAACAGTTCGACCGAGTGGTCGACAAGATCACCCTCGCCGCAGGAGACTCCCTCAAGGGCGTAAAGATCGGCGTGCTTGGTCTCACCTTCAAAGCCGGCACCGACGACATGCGTGACTCACCAGCGATCGAGATCACCCAACGACTCGTCGACGCTGGCGCTGTCGTCCGGGCATACGATCCGGTCGGCAAGGAGTGCCCGATCCCCGAGGTCGAAGTCTGCGACGACGCATACGCCGCCGCAGAGGACGCCGAAGTGCTCGCCATCCTCACCGAATGGAACGAGTTCAAGTTCGTCGATCTCGACAAGCTCGCCGAGGTAATGGGCAACAAGCACATCGTCGATGCTCGCAACCTCCTCGATAGAGGAGCCGTGCGTCGCCGCGGCTTCACCTATCAGGGCATCGGTCGCAGCTAATGGCTCGAGTCGTAATTACCGGTGGCGCCGGATTCCTTGCATCACATCTCGGCGATGCCCTCCTCGAACGAGGTGACGAAGTAGTCGCCATCGACAACTTGGTCACCGGCGAAACCAGAAACATCGAGCACAATTTCGGGCATAAGGGTTTCAGCTTTGTGGAAGCCGACGTGTCGAACTACATGTGGGTTCCGGGCGAGGTCGACGTCGTGATGCATTTCGCGTCGCCAGCCTCGCCGATCGACTACCTCGAGATGCCGATCCAGACCCTCAAGGTCGGTTCGCTAGGTACCCACAACAGCCTCGGCCTCGCCAAGGCCAAGGGCGCCAAGTTCTTCATGGCGTCCACGTCGGAGGTCTACGGCGATCCGCTCGTGCACCCGCAGACCGAAGCCTATTGGGGCAACGTAAACCCGGTTGGCCCTCGTGGCGTCTACGACGAAGCGAAGCGCTTCTCTGAGGCCATGACGATGGCGTATCACACCCATCACGGCCTCGACACGAGGATCGTTCGCATCTTCAACACCTACGGGCCGAGGATGCGTCCTAACGATGGCCGCGTGGTGTCGAACTTCATCGTGCAGGCCCTTCGAGGCGAAGACCTCACGATCTACGGTGACGGGTCCCAGACCCGGTCGTTTACCTACGTCGCTGACGAGGTCCGAGGATTCCTCGCGCTGCTCGATTCCGACATCAACGACCCGGTCAACATCGGTAACCCGAACGAGTTCACGATCTCCCAGCTGGCCGAGATGGTCACCGAAATGATCGACACTGGTTCCAAGGTCACCTATCACGACCTACCGGTCGATGACCCGATGCAGCGCAAGCCAGACATCACTAAGGCTCGCGAAGAGCTCGACTGGGAACCCGTCATTCAGCTCCGTGAAGGACTCGGGCACACCATCGAATACTTCAAGACACTGCTCGACGAAGAATCCGCGTAGCCGACCGCTACTAGGGCGCCTTACCGGCCCTGCCCGTTTCCGCGCGGTACGCTGCATCGCGCATGCAGATCTTCTACCTGAGCAACCGCCCCGAGGTGTTCGCGCAAACATGGGCCTACGTTCGTCGGTTCATGCCATGGGTGACCGAGGCCGTCGTGGTTGCGCCACCGGCAACCCACGAACGCTTCGCTGACGACCCCGGTCTGCGCTTGGTCGATGAAGTCGAGTTGAGCGGTCTCAGCACCGCGGCCCTGGCAACGCTTGATCATGTGCAACGAAACGTGACCCTGCGTCGAGCGGCGATCGCCGCGGACCTGCTGGACGACACGTTCCTGATGTCCGACGACGACTACCGGCCGATGAAGGCGGTGCCCGAATCGTTCTTCACCGGCGACGATTCTGGCGATATCGGGTACTTCTTCCACGATCTGCCGTCCTGGCCCGGCGATTCGACCGACTACGACGCCGCACAACACGTCACCAGCGAGGTCTTGGGCTATCTCGGCGCTCCTCGGAGGGCCTACGGATCGCACATGCCGCAGATCATCCGCCGTGAAATCTGGGATGTGGCCTTTGAGCACTTCGATGCGCTGCGCAGCGATCAGGTCATCGATGAGTGGAGCCTGTATTTCAACATTGGGCAATGGAAGTTCCCGGATCGTTTCGACGACCCGCGGCCCTACGAAACCATGTGCTGGCCGCCCCGGCTGCACGAGTTCGCGATGTGGATCCGCCCACCCGCGTACTCCTTCGAAAACTTCTACCCAGAGTTCTACGAACCCGAGAACCTCTTCCACGGGATACCGCCCGAGTTGGACGAGGACGAGGTAGGACGCCGCAGCGTCGAGAAGCTCCTGCGCTGGTCCGAACTCGGCCGTCGTGCCGAACGTCTCGATTTCGATCCTGCGATCTTCGACCCGTGGACCAAACAGCATCCGGGTCGCGTCCTACTGTTTCGCGCGCTACGCCAAGTCCGCTGGGCCCAAGGCCACCTAGCCATCGGCGACCGCCAACGCCTTGGCCAACTCTCCGAGCGCGTCGACGAACGGCGATGAAGGTCGCGTACTCGCTGACGCAATGCGCACATACGGTTCCCGGCGGAACCGCGGTTTCGGCGCTCGAACTTCGACGCGCACTCATCGATGGTCCTGACCCGTTGGAGATCGTGAGCGTTGGAGCGCAGCGGGGGAGGAGGCCGGCGCCACTCGACGTGCCAGAACCAGCGGTCTCGTACCCAATTCCCTATCCGTTGCTCTACGACCTGTGGAACCGCACCGAGAAGGGCGGGGTAGACAGATTGGTTCCCGACGCGGACGTGATCCACATCACGATGGGGTTCTGTCCCGTGCGGCGTCGGATCCCGCAGGTATCCACCATCCACGACATGTTCCCGTTTTCGCACCCCGAGCTGTTCACGGCCCGCGGTACCAGGGTGATGACCGCTGGACTGCGCCGGGTATTTGAGCGTGCGGATCTGATCGCGACCCCATCGCAGGCCAGCGCAAACGAGATCGTGTCCCGCAGCGGCGTGTCAGCTGCGCGGATTCGCGTTGTTCCTTGGGGCGCGAAACCACAGGTGTTTACCGAAGACCATCTCGGCGAAGTGCAGCGTCGGTTGAGGCTGCCAGATGAGTTCGTTCTCTTCGCCGGCACGCTCGAACCTCGCAAGAATCTCGATGTGTTGCTCCGGGCTCTCGATGCGGCGGGAGATCACTCGCATCTTGTAATGGTCGGGCCAGCGGGCTGGGGCGACATCGGCGATCGAATCGCCCGCAGCGCATCGGAACGCCTCCACGTTCTCGGGTCGCTCGATCGACAAGACCTCCTCGCCACGATGACGCTGGCACGAGCGCTCTGCATGCCGAGCATCGATGAGGGTTTTGGCCTCCCTGCCTTGGAAGCGATGGCCCAGGGAACGCCCGTGCTTCACAGCGAAGCTGAGGCATTGCGCGAAGTGGTCGGCGACACCGGCCAAACATTGCCTTGGGACGACGATGATGCCTGGGCGGACGCGATAGCCGACATGTGCATCGACGCATCTCGATCCCAGGAGCTCGGAGGCCGCGCTCGTGAACGCTCGCTGCAGCTCACATGGGAATCCTCGGCGAGGCAGATGCGCGCCGTATACGAGGAGCTGGCGTGAACCACGTGCTGCCAGCCACACCATCGGTCCACCTTTCTGCGGGAACCTCGACCGGCGCTGGTACTTCGGTGGCGCTGGTGGAGGCGTGCCGGACCTTGGCTTCCCAACTGAGCGACGGACGGATTGGGCGAGCGGAAGTTCTCCTCCCACAGAGGGCCGACGGCGCGGCGGCTTCCGCTGATGGATTGTCCGTAGTGCACGCTGGCCGGTGGGGTGCCATCGTCGGTGAGCTCACCTCCCGGTCCGACTGCGATATTTACATCGGCTTCGCAGACCGGCTTCCCCTGACCCCCAAGCACGATCAGTTTCGAGTGATGGTCGTCCAGAACCCGCACCTCTATGAGGCCTCCGACGCACCGTCGCTCGGGACCATGGCGCGCATGGTCCGCTCACGTTGGGCTCGTTGGTCGGCAACGAATGCCGATCTGGTCGTGTGCGCTACCGAGGCGAGCCGTGCCGCGTTACTCGCCGCCATCCCTGGGGTGGATCCCGAACGGGTGGTGGTCAGGCCGATTCGACCCGCCACCCCGGCACCGAAGCTCGAAGTAGCCGAGATCATTCGACACGTGCTCTTGCTCGGAGACCTCTACGCCTACAAA
This sequence comes from uncultured Acidimicrobiales bacterium, assembly GCA_964612655.1. Lineage (GTDB taxonomy): Bacteria > Actinomycetota > Acidimicrobiia > Acidimicrobiales > SHLQ01 > SHLQ01. Next base: position 9,202 of record CAZTDG010000098.1, read on the forward strand.
CGATTCGACGCCGCCTTAGATGGGATCACCGTATGGGCGGGCACGCGGTCTGACTCCGAAGCTATTCGGGTGGTCCATTGCGGTAGCGCGCGAGATGAACGAGCGGCAACGGATTTTGAGGCCGCCGTCAGTCGAGCACGGGCGGCTGGAATCACCGTTGAGCAACGTGGAGCTGTTGCTCACGATGACGCGATGGCGGCGTTACTGGATTCCGATGTCCTGGTTTCAGCTTCTGAGGTCGAGACACAAGGACTCACCATCCTCGAAGCGCTCGCCGTTGGCGTGCCCGTTGTGGCTCGCGGTATCGCTCCCGTCCTCGATGTCGCCGGCGATGCCATCGAGGCCTTCCCGGTGGACGGTGGCCCCCAAGACATCGCGACGGCTCTCACGGGCATAGAAGGCACCTCCGAACGTCAGGAACTGCTTCGCCGCGGCCTCGACCGTGCCCAGATGGCAACCGGTTGGGACCTGCTTCCTGATCGGTGACAACGACTGAGTAACCAGCCGTCGGCCGTATAGTGACCACGCGTGAAAATTCAGGTCCTATGTCCGCATTTTGAGCCCGACAGCGCCCCGACGGGTGAGTTCATGAGCGCCATCGTGAACAACCTCGGCGACCGAGGCCACGAAATCCATGTCGTCACGGCATTGCCTTGGTATCGCCATCACGCGATCGAGCCCGGATGGGAAGGCAATCCGGTCCAGGTGGAGACACGTGACTGGGGCAAGATCACCCGCGTCCATCCGTTTCCGACCGACAAGACCAACATCCCGGCCCGAGCGGCCGCCTTTGGCGGGTTCACCGCAATCGGGCTCGTCACGGCGCTGACCACCCGTTTCGCCCCCGACGTCGTCTTTGCGATGTCGCCTCCGATGTCGCTTGGACTATCGGGTTGGATGGCAGCCAAACGCCACGGCGTCCCGTTCGTGTTCAACATTCAAGACGTATTCCCCGACGTAGCGATCGAAACCGGAACCATCTCGAACCCGTCGGTGATCAAAGCGGCCAAGCGCCTCGAGAAGTTCGTGTACGACAATTCCGACGTCGTCACCGTTCTGAGCGAAGAGATGCGTCGCAATGTCGAAGGCAAATCGAACTCCGAGACGGAGATCATTCCCAACTTCGTCGACATCACTTCGTTCAACCCGCAACCGATCGAGAACTCCTACCGCAAAGAATTCGGGCTCGAGGGCAAACGGGTTGTCATGTATTGCGGCAACGTGGGTTTCTCCCAGTCGATCGAACTCCTGGCAGATTCCGCTCGCGAACTCGCCCACCTCGACGATGTCGTCTTCGTCGTGAACGGCGGTGGCTCGGCGATCGGCGAGGTGCACGAGCGGGCTCACGGTCTCGACAACTTCCGCGTCATCCCGTATCAGCCCGTCGAGCGGGTGCCCGAAGTGCTCGCCGCCGCCGACATTCACGTCATCCCGCTCCGCAAAGGTTTGGCGTGGTCGAGCGTGCCATCGAAGCTCTATAAGATTC
>CAZTDG010000099.1:0-10507 GCA_964612655.1 uncultured Acidimicrobiales bacterium
CCACAACCCGAACCCGGCACCAAACCACGTACCAAGCCGTACCTCCACGAACGCTACGCTCACCAAACCCCACCCGGCATCCGACCCCAACTCTTCTGACAGAGTCCTCGGAGTTGACTGCGCCTCGAAACATCGCACCCAGCCCGGAAGCCCGCCGCGGTTGTGCCAACTAGCTGGACGCAGCCGCCTCGGCTTGTTTGGCGTGGTAGCTCGATCGGGTGAGTGGGCTCGACTCGACGTGGCTGAGGCCGAACTCGGCCTCGCCGATTCGCTTCCATTCGTCGAATTCGGCGGGCTCGACCCAGCGAGCGACGGGAAGATGATTCGAGGTGGGGCGCAGGTACTGGCCGATGGTGACGATGTCGACACCGACCGCTGCCAGGTCCGCCATGGTGGAGACCACTTCGTCGAACGACTCGCCCATGCCCACGATGATTGATGACTTCGTGGTGAGCCCGGCCGCTTTCGCTCGAGCGAGCACTGCCAACGACCGTGCGTACGACGCGGATGGACGTGCCACTCGCTGCAATCGAGGGACCGTTTCGATGTTGTGGTTCAAGACGTCGGGGCGAGCGTTATTGATCACATCAAGGCTGTCGGCCTCGCCCTTGCAATCAGAGATCAACACCTCGATGCGGGTGCCCGGCTTGCGGTCACGAACCGCACGAATGGTCTGGGCGATGTGGTCTGCTCCCCCATCCGCGAGATCGTCGCGAGCGACCATCGTGATCACGGCATAGTCGAGCGCCATCTTGTCGACCGCCTCGGCGATCTTCGCGGGCTCATCGGCATCGGGGGCTTGTGGGTGGCGGGTATCGACCAGACAGAACCCACACTTGCGAGTGCAACGCTCACCCAAAGCCATAAAGGTCGCTGTGCCATCGTTCCAGCAGTCGAAGATGTTCGGGCAGCCCGCCTCTTCGCACACCGTCACCAGATCGAGGCTCTTCATGACCCCTTTGAGTCGGCGATACTCCGGACCCATGTCGGCCTTCACTCGCATCCATTCCGGCTTGCGGCTCTGAATCTGCAATCCGGTAGTAACGCCGGCCTCGTTGAGGCGGCCGCTCAACCGAACCGAGGTGCCCTCTAGATGGGCATCGTTTGTCGTGGGCTCAACCAAAGGCGCCGACGCAGTACCCGAAGTCTCCCCCGGGCCCTCGCCTCGAGAAAACGGCGACAGGTCATCGGGGCGCTCACGCCACACCACATCGCGCCGGTCGACCTCGCCAGTCGCCCACTGGGCTTCGGCCCGGACGGCCAGTGCGTCGACCACCTCGCGCATCGAAACATCAACGCCCTCAGCAGCGATCGAGGTCACCGCCTTGTCGGCAATTCCACACGGCACCATCCGATCGAACCACGCCATATCCGGGTCAACGTTGAGGGCAAAGCCATGCATCGACCGTCCCCGACTCAATCGAACCCCAATAGCTGCGATCTTGCGAGGGTTGTCGCTGTCGACATCGAGCCAGACGCCGGGGTACTCACTAATCCGGCCGGCGTTTGGAATCCCCAAATCGGCGAGGGTGTCGATCACTACCTGTTCCACGCCACGCACGTACGCAACGGTGTCGGCCATGCCGCCACCGCGCTTTCCGGGCACCGACAGAATCGGGTACCCGACGAGCTGGCCAGGGCCATGCCACGTGATGTCGCCACCACGATTGGCCTTCACCAACTCCGCGCCAAACTCCGCGGGGTCGACCAAGAGATTGTCCGTAGAAGCCCGCGCCCCGAGGGTGAACACCGGGTTGTGCTCCAACAAGAGCAGATGATTATGCGACGATCCGAAGAGCGCCTGTTGCACCGTCAGCGCGTCCGTATAGCTGACCCTGCCCAGCCATCGGACCCGCAACGGTGTGGACACGGCTAGCTAATCTCCGCTTCCCAGTCCGTGGTCTCGATGATGTCGCGCATCTTGGCGAGGAACGCAGCAGCGTAAGCCCCGTCGAATGCACGGTGATCCCAGGCCAAGGCCAGGACTCCTACCGAGTGGATGGCGATGCTCTCGCTGCCGAAGTCATCGGTGACGACAACGGGCTTGCGGGCCACACCATCGGTGGAGAGGATGGCGACCTGCGGCTGGTTGATGATTGGGAACTGGAACAGCGTGCCGTACTGGCCAGCGTTCGTGATCGTGAAGGTGCCGCCGGACAGGTCGTCTGGGGTGACCTTCTTGGAACGAGCTCGGGTGGCGATGTCCACTACGTCACGGCTGATCTGACGGAGTCGCTTACCCTCGACGTTCTTCACTACCGGTGCGAGAAGTCCGTCGAAATTCAAGTCGACGGCGACGGCCACGTTCAGCTCCGGGTGCATGGTCACCGCGTCACCCTCGATCGAGGCGTTCATCATCGGGAAGTCCCGCATGGCGTCTGCCAACGCTCGCATGATGAACGGTAGGTACGTGAGACTGAAGCCCTCTTCGGACTTCCATGCCGCCTTGTGGCGACGTCGGACGACCTCGACGCCTTCGAAGTCGACCTCCATAGCCGTCAACACGTGCGGCGAAGTCGCCTTCGACATAACCATGTGTTCGGCAGTGCGGCGACGGATGTTGTTCATCGGTACCGAACTGCCGGTGGCGCCAGCCGGTGCGGCGCCAGCAGGTGCTGCCGCAGGAGCCGGCGCTGCCGGGGCTGCAGGCGCTGCCGGAGCAGCAGCTGGTGCAGGTGCAGCCGGAGCGGGCGCACTTGCAGCCGCGGCTGGAGCGGCGGCTGGAGCGCCAGCAGCGTTGCCTTGAACGACTGCTTCAACGTCCTTGCGAGTGATTCGCCCACCGACACCGGTTCCGGCGATGGTGGCCGGATCGAGACCATTTTCGTTGATGAGTCGACGAACGACAGGTGACAGGACCAGTCCTGCGGTTGCGCCAGCTGCCGGAGCAGCCGCGGCTGCTGGAGCCGGGGCTGCAGGCGCCGCCGGAGCTGCAGGCGCCGGTGCGGCCGCAGCCGCAGCCGCAGGGGCAGGAGCTTCGGGAGCAGGAGCGGGGGCTGGCGCAGCTGCTGCTGCAGGAGCGGCAGCAGCCGGAGCGGCACCGCCACCAACACGGGCAAGAACAGTGCCGACCTCGACGGTCTCACCTTCAGGAACCAGAATTTCGCTCACCACACCAGAGACCGGTGATGGCACCTCGGAATCGACCTTGTCGGTCGACACCTCAAAGAGCGCCTCGTCCTCGGCAACGGTGTCACCCACCTGTTTGAACCAACGCGTAATCGTTCCTTCAGTGACCGACTCACCGAGCATCGGCAGCGTGACGTCGGCACTCGCTCCGCCTCCGGCGGGCGCAGCAGGAGCAGGCGCAGCGGCGACGGGAGCCGCAGGTGCGACAGCCTCTACCGGCGGCGCTTCTGGCGCTGGCTGAGCATGTTCAGGAGCAGGTGCTGGTGCTGGAGCGGCGGCGGCTGGTGCAGCTGCGGCAGGGGCGGCGCCGCCTGCATCGCCCACCCGGGCGAGGACGGTACCGACCTCGACGGTCTCACCTTCAGGGATCAAGATCTCGGTCACCACACCAGAAACCGGTGATGGCACCTCGGAATCGACCTTGTCGGTCGACACCTCGAACAGCGCCTCGTCCTCGGCAACGGTGTCACCCACCTGTTTGAACCAACGCGTAATCGTTCCTTCGGTGACCGACTCACCGAGCATGGGAAGCGTTATATCGCTCATGGGTTTCTCCTGAATTTGTGTAATTAGTGTCGGGGTGAAATTGCGTCTAGCCGTGCAGTCCACGGCCGGTCATGGCCATGACCGTTTCGCCGTAGAGCTCGCTCATCGTCGGATGTGGCTGGATGAAGGCGGCGATGTCGTCCACGGTCGCCTCCCAGTTAATAGCCAGGTAGCCCTGGCCGAGTTGTTCGGTGACCCACGGGCCGACCATGTGCACGCCAAGCATGCGTCCGGCCCGACCGTCAGCGGTCTTCTCCGCGATGACCTTGATCAGACCGTCGGTCTCTCCAACGATCATGGCGCGGCCGTTGCCGGTGAACTTATGAGTCGAGGTCACGACGTCGTAACCCGCTTCCTTGGCAGATTCTTCAGTGTGTCCTGCAAAGGCAACTTCGGGGTGGCAATAGATGCACCACGGAACGTTGAGATAGTCGACGGGCTGAGGGGGCTCTCCGAGAATGTCACGGATGACGACCATGCCTTCGGCGAAGCCGACATGTGCCAGCTGAGCGGTGGGGATGATGTCGCCAACCGCCCAAACGCCAGACACGCTGGTGCGACAGTTCTCGTCGACGGATACGAAACCTCGCTCGTCGACAGCAACGCCAGCAGCGTCAAGGCCGAGCAAGTCCGCGAATGGGCGACGGCCGATCGACAGAACGATCATGTCGACATCGATGGTCTCGTCGTCGCCGAAAGTGACCCGCTTTGCGCCAGCCACATCGGCATGGCCCTTGACCATCACGCCGGTGCGAATATCGACGCCACGCTTCTTGAGTGAGCGCTCCACGACGCGAGCCGCATCAGGATCGACGCCAGGAATGATCTTGGGCATGGCCTCAAGAACCGTTACTTCGGAGCCCAGGTCGGCCATCATCGATGCGAACTCGATTCCGATGGCGCCGCCACCGATGATCGCTGCCCGCTTGGGAAGCTCGGTGATTGAAAGCAGCTCATCGGAAGTGACGATCGACGTGCCGTCGACGTCAAAGCCTGGAATCGTCCGTGGAACAGAGCCTGCAGCAAGAACGAGGTTGTCGCCCGAAATCTGCGTGGTGCCCGACTCGCCTCCGGAAACGTTGACGACCTTCTTGTCGCCGGTCGAGAAGACCGAACCGATGCCGTCAAAGACCGTTACCTTGCGGTGCTTGAGCAGACCGGTGAGACCCTTAACGAGATTGTCGATCACACCTTGCTTGCGCACCTGCGTGACGGAGAAGTCGATCGTTGGAGCGGAAGCGTTCACGCCGAAGTCGGCCGCGTGTTGGACGGTCCGGTAGACCGTTGCGGTCTCGAGCAGTTCCTTGGCTGGGATACAGCCGACGTGCAGACAGGTACCACCGAGCTTCGACTTCTCGACCAGGGCGATGTTGAGTCCGGCGGCTGCACCATAGAGTGCTGCGGCGTAGCCAGCGGGGCCGCCGCCGACCACTACAACGTCGAAGTGGTTAGACATCTGTATTATCTCCTGAGGTTTTGACCGGTCTGACTCTAGCCAGCTTGTTGACTCGCGAGCACGAGCTGCACAGCAAATGCGACAAGAATCACCACTCCCAAGAGAAGGCTCACGAGGATCAGCTTGCGCGTGCTCATCGAGAACTCTCCTGGTCGAGTCCTGCAGCGGAGACCTTCCGTTGCCCCGCCAACGCTAGTTGTTGACGGCGCGGTCACCACGGTTTCAACGAGCTTGCCATCAGTCCAGCGATCGGCCGTGCAATCAGCCACGGTTCCGGATCGAGAAGCCCGATGTGAACGTGACACACTGGGTCGGTCACTATCTGTGAACATGATGCCTGGCGATGAGTGAACCAACCACCAAAATCATCTTTCCCGAACAGCTAGCACCACTCTCTGACAGAGCGGTGGGAGCAGTGGTTGCGCTGCTACGAGTGGTGGAACTCTACGATCCCGCTGTCGCGCACCGGGCTGCCCTTCGGGCGATCATCGCCAGCCAAGTCGTGGAACACGTCGAAACCGCGATCGCCCCGTCGGTCTTCATCGCCACGGCCGCCCTCGCCGACGTCGACCAGACCATCACCCGTCCCTCTGATCCTGAGGCGACGAAGGAACCAACTCGGGCGCTACTCGCGAAAACCGCGATCGAACGACTTCCTGGTCTACGCGACGTCGCGGTGGCCATCGAAGTCCAAAACGCCTGGTGGGATGGCAAGGGCACTCCATCGGGGCTCGCCGGTGACGACATACCGCTGCCGTCACGGGTCCTCCTGGCTGCCGACGCGCTAATCGCGAACCCCGCCGCAGGGTTTCTTCCAAGCTGGGAGCACGGCCGCCAACGGGTAGCCACTGCCGCCGGAGTAGCCCTGGACCCCGATATCGCCAGGGTGATCATCGACCTGCCGCTCGAAAATATCGAGTCGCCTCCGAACCCATCTGCGGTCGTTGGTGAGCTGCTCGACCGCTTTCGAACGCGGGCCCCACACACCTCGAACGACGAAGCTTCCACGATCACCAGCGCCATCGCCTCGGCTGGCGACGCTCATGACGTCCTTGCGCTCTTCGCACGAACCGCCCAATCCGCCGTCGACGCACTCGAGGTCGACATCTTGGCGAGCACCGGAGTCGGCTTCTCTTCGGAGGCCCAGGCGCGAGCCACTCGTGACGGCGCCGAAGTCGAAACGATCCACCCCGCCCTCGACTTCACGATCGAATCGGAGCTACGAGCCGGTGTCTCCCTGGAGACATCCTCGGCAGGCGACGACCACATCGACACGTTGATGGCCCCGATCTTCGCAAACGAGCAGTGTTGGGGAGTGCTGATTGCGCGCCGCTCCCCTACCGAACCCCCATTCACCGCGTCGGACCTGAGCGCACTGCGCCACATCGCGTCGGAGACGGGACCTGCGTTGGCGAGCACGAGCCATTGGGCCGAGATGCAGCGGATGGCGCTGTGCGACCAACTCACCGGGCTCGCCAACCGCCACGAGCTGTACCGCGTTCTCGATGCCATCTTCGAACGGCCCACGATCGACCGCCTCGACACCGCCCTGATCATGTGCGACGTCGATGGGCTAAAGATCGTCAACGACACGTTGGGCCACCAAGAGGGTGATCGCCTCCTCATGGATGCCGCCCTCGCGCTTCGAGGTGCGATGCGCGACTCGGAGCGCACCACGGTGTGTCGGATCGGCGGTGACGAATTCTGTATGGTCATCGACGGCGGCGGCCTACTCACGGCCTACGAAATTTCCGACACGATCGAACGGCTCTTCGCCCGTTCAGGCGGCAGCGATCAGGTTCGGTCGATCTCGTGTGGCATCGCCTTCGCCAGCGAGGACATCACGAGTCGAAGCGCATTGCTCCGAGCGGCCGACGAGAACCAATACGAGACGAAGCGGTCCCGAAAGCAAGCTCGTTCAGCGCAGTCGGATCAAGCGGATGGAACCGAACGTCAAGCTGTCGATCGACGAGCGATCCGAGACTGAGTCGCGGAAGCGACAGCTAAGCGAAGCGTTCTTCGAGCAGCGCGATGTGCTCGGGTTGTCCACCGTGTCGAAGCTGGTAACACGGAATCTCATCGGCGACTAACAGCATGAGCGCTGCCCCGGCTTCGCCCGACTGGGCAAAGTCGAACGAATTCTCGAGCAAGGCTTCGAGTGCCTCGCGGCGGGTGAGTCGCTCCAACGAGACCGACGCCGACCGTTGGTAGGTCGGGAAGACGAAGGCCATCGGCCGACCGGGCTCACCTAGTCGACCTGGACCGATCCGGTTCGGGTCAACGTGCCATGTTGGCCAATCGATTTGGTTCGGAGTCGCTAGCTCCTCGAAGAGTGACTTTCCGCCCATGTCCACGCAGACCGATTTCGGAAAGGCGAGCACCTCGGCGCTCGCCACTCCAATGGCAACCGCCTCGTCGGTCAGGTAACCGTGACCGCGTTGGACGAGTTGGGTGACCAACGTCGACTTTCCAGCATTCGACCGTCCAGGGAACACCACGACTCCGGCGGGGAACTCAATAGCACCAGCGTGCCACCCCACCGATTCGTGCAGAGCGGCGATGGGAGCAGCGTTGACTTCGGCGAGGACTACGGCCCGCATTGACGCGACCGTCGATACTTGCGTGACCCGACCACCGTTGCGTTCGAGTATGAATTGCGGACTTCGGTCGTCGCTATCGATCTGATCGATTCGAAGCGTGATGAGTGCGCCAGGGTCTTCCTGAACGCCACGTTCTGCACTATGTCGAGCGAGGGGTGCGAGCACCTCGTCTAGGTCGTTGCAGAGGGTGTCCATCGCCATGCCAATTCGCTCGGTTATCTCGATAACTACTGTCGACTCCAAGGCTCGAAACGGGCCTATCCGGCGACCGCCGATGCCGAGCTCGATCTGAGCTCGATGTTCACCTCCAGCGAGTGCATCGCCGTGCGCCGTCATCTCCCGGTCGAGGTCGATCTCGACCAGATCGGCAAAACCCGGAAGCGAGGCGACGATGTCAGCTCGCAGCGTCGACTCGTCGATTGCGAACCGCTCGGCGAGCGTGCCGACCAAACCGTCGAGGGTTGTGCCCTCACCGATGGCATTCCACATTTCGGCTGCGGACTCGTTCAAGAAATGTATTTGCCGGCCAGCGGCACTTAACAAGGCGAGTTCGCCATCGAGGGTTCGCCCCGCAACGTCACTGCGACGCTTGAGCGAAACGACCTCGGTCTGACTACGTCGTGTCATTGCACGACCGACTTCCGTCCGCGCCGACCCTCCACTGCGATCCCGAATGCGATCAGCAACAGAATGAACGGCACCACCTGCGCTCGCTGACGGCTGAGAATGCCGAAGTTGCCAACCGCGGAGAACAAGAAGACGAAGATCGCGGCATAGGCAGTAGCCAACAACATCTGGCCCCGTTGGAGCACTCCGCCAAGGTTCAGGAACAATCCTGGCAATGCTCGGAACAACAACAAGAACATGGCGACGCCCTCGATGGAGCTGAGCAGCGCCACCGGACTCGCAGCCTCCCAAGGGAACGGACGGAACAACACGGTCACCACCGCCCACGGATAGTCCCGAGCACCCTCGACTCGAGCAGCCACAAACTGCGCGTTGTCTTGGGAGGTTCGGTCCTCGGTGAAGTCGAGCGCCGCATTGAGATCGGCCAACCCATCGAGACTTTCCAGGCCGAACAATTCCGCCGACGCACCTGCGGCCCACATCGATCCAATGACAACCACCGTCAGCACCGTGAGGTGAGACAGCAGCCGACCGCGCGTGTGAGCGCGCCTGGCGAATAGACCCAAGAGCACACTGACCAAAATCATCATCGCCACATGAGGACGCACCATGCCGATCGCGAACACGCCGAAGATCACGTACGGAACCCCACTCCACGAGCGGTCATAGAGCCGTGATGCCCCGAGGACGACCAATCCAGAGCCCAGCAGCACCGGACTTTCCTTGCCGATTGATGATGGCCAAAAGGCCAGCGTCGGCGAGAACATCGAAAGGATGGCCAACAAGCGGAACTGGCGAACGGTGAGCGTGCTTCGAACCCCGATCAGAAACGCCACTTGGCCGATCAACGCGAACGCGACGAAGACGATGAAGGTGGTGACGTAGTTCGATCCGGTGAAGACGCTGATGATTCCAGTGAGATACCGAACCGCGCCGGTCCCGGGGATACTTCGCCCGGTTTCCACGGCGAAGTCCAAACCCCGAAGAGATTCAGCGATTCGTATACCGGTGCTCTGATACACCGGCGCATCGGCTCCGCCCATAAGCCGCGGCACGGCCGCGAGCAGGCGAACGCCCATCCCCGCGAACACGAGTGCCCCAAGCCATTCGCCCTGCGTGCGACTAACCCAACGCCGTATGGCGAAGTAGGCCGCGAACCCGAAGGCAGGGGCCATGAACAGTCCGAACAACGTGTCCTCGCGGCCGGTCAAGCCCAAGAACCCGAACCCCATCGCCGAGCCCAATATCCCGAGGACACCAATCGTCAAGAAGAGCGACTTGCCCCCGGCCTCAGAACTTGGTGGAGCCGGTGTCGGGGTTCCGGCGGGCTCGGGAACAAACGCGAGTCCCGAACCGATGGCGTAGTGATCCCGTCGTCGTTCACTCGGGCGAGGAATCGCGCGTTGGCGACCTTGTGAGGTCACGACGAAGAGGCGACGGAATCCTCGGCGGCTTCGTCAACGAGGTCGATGTCGGCCTTGCTCCGCTTTCCGAACCGCTTGGTATCGGACTTCGAACCAGATTCGTCGTAGTAGCCGCCGTAGTAGTAGTAGTCCGTCGAGTTTCGAGCATCGACGTCGGTGATCACGACGCCGAGCACGTGTGCCTTGCGTCGTTCCAAAATCTCCGAGGCTCGGTCGGCGGCTTGCATGGTGGTCTTGCCCGCACGGGCGACGAGGACCACATCGTCGACAAGGTCGAGCAGGTCGACCGCGTCATTGGTTGCGAGCAACGGCGCGGTATCGATGATGATGAGGTCGTATCGGGCCATCGCCTTGCGAATTATCGACCGTTGGGCAGCAATGACCTCGGTGGGCAACGCGTCCTCGTTATCGACAACGTTCGAAATCAACTCGACCGCGGGGATCGGTGTAGTGCTCAAACTCTGAGGGTCGTACTCGGCGCCGGTCACGACGTGTAGGCGTGGGCGTCGGAAGTCGCAATTGATCAGCAAGATCGAATCGCCAGCCTCGGACAGCATTGCGCCAAGGTTTGCGACCGTGGTCGTCTTTCCTTCAGCGGGGCCCGGCGAGGTGACTAGAACGACCTGGCCTCGTGCAGCTCGCGCTCGACGCGCATAACCAACCGTGGAGGCGAGAGCTCGGTACTGTTCGGCGAATCGGCTGCGAGGGTTCTCCCGTGCGTAGAC
>CAZTDG010000100.1:0-7599 GCA_964612655.1 uncultured Acidimicrobiales bacterium
GGTTAGCGGGGTCGGGGCAACTGGTGCGTCGCCCGCGGTAGGTGCTGGTGCGCTGACGGCCGGAGCGGCACTCGCAGGCGTGCCAGCGGCAGGCGCTGGCCCAACAGGAGTCGGAGCCGCTGAAGGTATGGGCGCTGCTGGCAACCTCGTAGCGGTCATAATGGCCGCTTCGACCTGAATGCGAGGGCTCGAATCAGCGTTTGAAACGTTGGAGAGCGGGACCAAGCGGTACGCACCGGTTCCACTCAGCGAGTTGCGGATGACCTCGAAGACCGCGTCGATCTCTTGTTGACGCTTTGCCGGGTCGGCGGCGTTGCTGATCAGAATCTCGCCGTTGGCGAGGTGGATTTCTCCGGTCAGCGCTCCATTGGCAACCTGAATGGTGCAATAGGTGTGTTGGCTGGCGATTCCTCGGAGCGCATCTAGGAGCGCACTTGACCCGAGCGTGCCCGAGAGTGCTAGCGCTTCGTCTGCGGTCATGCGGAACTACCTTCTAGAAGCGCCGGGATGAGGCTCGACAGCGTTTCGGCTGCTTTGCGAGCGTGGAGGTTCAACAGTCCAAGGTTGGCGTCTGGCATTGCCATCGTCGCCAGGACTGCTCGGTCACCTACGGAGTACAGGCTTATTGCGCCGTCGTCGGTGTGTACGGTCATCTCGTCAACGCCACTCTTGCCGATTACTTCGGCGAGTTTGCCGCCGAGGGCAAAGCCCGAAGCAACAACTGCAGCGATTGCGTCTTGTCGAGTTTCGTCCAACTCCGCAGCGAGTACACGCCCGTCTACGGAGGCGACGAGTGAGCCGCGCATGAGGGGAACGCTGGCGTAGAGATTGGCAAGAGTGGTGCTGGCGTCGAGCTGTGCGTTGGCGGTTTGTTCAGTGGTGCTCATGCTGCTGCTTGTCCTTGCATTTCGTGATGGAGGATTTCGATCAATAGTTCGACCAACGCATCACGGGATTCGCTTCGGTTCATCACGTTGAACGGCACCACGCGGGTGTGTCCAAGGTTGAGCTCCGACGCGATGTCAGGAAGTAGATCGTCCACCGGATCGCCCTCTCGGTGGTTTACGCCGATGATTGTCGGCGTGTGCGCTATTCGCGCGAAGTGACGGGCTACCGAAGCGCTCGTCGACCATGTTTCGGGTCGGCCTGCGTCGACGAGGACGAACAAGCCGTCCATGCCGACGGCCATGATGTCCCACATGAAGCTGAACCGTTCCTGGCCGGGTACGCCGTACAGGCGCAGTTCTGCATCGAACTGTGAACCGGCAAAGGTCAAGGTCCCGTATTCCATTCCTACCGTCGTCATTGCTTTGACGGAGGATTCAGGGCCGCTCGTAGGAGCTTCGGTCCCTACGAGGGGTATGTCTGAACTTGCCTGAATCAAGGTCGTCTTGCCAGCAGCGAAAGGGCCAGCAACGACGACCTTGAAATCAAAGGCAGCTTTGGGTGCAGATTGCATCAGCGTTACGTGAGGGGTCTGGGATCAGATCTCGAGTGCTTCTTCGATGCTCTGCAGCTTGTGACGAGCCATTGCGAGGTTCGAACCTTCGCGGGTCACGGCGAGGTACATGAAGAGACCCTTGTGCTTCGACAGAAGACGGATCAAGTGGATCTGGTTTCCGAGGGTGATGAGGATGTCTTCGATCTCATCGTTAAGACCAAGCGACTGCATGGTCTTGAGCTTTGCGCGGATTACTTCGGTGTTGCCGGCAGCGGCGACATCGAGGTTGATGGTTTCCCCGCCTGCGGTTCCGAGGGTCATTCCCGATCCGAAGTCGACCAGTGCAGCACCGACAGAGCCGGCGATAGTCATTGCTTCTTTGAGTGATTCGTCTACGTTTGGCATGTCTGCTTTTCTTTCTGATGAGCCTGCACCGATTGGGGCAGAGTTTGGCTGACCTCCTAGTGATCGGGCTCCTAGAGTCGCCTTTAGTGCTAAATAGCTCACCATCGTGGGCCATTTGCCTTATGGGTGCTGATGCCCACCTCGGGCCAAAACGAAAAGTGCCGCCGGCAAGGCCGACGGCACTTCGTATTGAATTTGTTAGGTGGGCTAGGCGGCGGAGTGCGCTGCCTTGTCCGCGGCGTGATCGCGCACGGAGCTAACCGCACGCTTTACGAGGCGGCGGGCCGCCTCTGCTGTGACACCCAGTTCTTCTCCGACCTCGCGGTAGCTGCGCTTGCGTCCGTCGTGCAGGCCAAAGCGCTGCTCTACGGCGTAGCGAGCACGTGGGTCGAGGATGTCGAGAAGGCCAGTGACCATCTCTTCCTCGGCACGAGCCATAACCTCAGCCTCGGGACCGGGCTTCGCGTCGGGGAGCAGATCGACGAGCTCGTTGGAGTCGTCGTCGCCGATGGTGCGGTCCAGCGAGGTTGGCGTCGTCAGACGGTGCAGACGTGCATGTTCCTCGTCGAGCTCGTCTCCGTCGCCAGAAACCTGACGCAACGCAGCACGCAAGCTCGCCGAACGGTCGCCGGGAAGGCGGACCAGACTGGCCTTCTGATCAAGCGCGCGGCCAATGGCCTGGCGGATCCAGAAAGTTGCGTACGTGGAGAACTTAAAGCCCTTGCGCCAATCGAACTTGTCGACTGCGTGCTCAAGGCCCAAGTTGCCCTCTTGAATCAGGTCGAGCAGTTCCATGCCCGGAGGCAATGGGTAACGGCGTGCGACGCTGACTACGAGGCGCAGGTTGGCTCGGATGAACCGGTCCTTTGCAACGGCGGCTTCGCGGATCGCACGATCAAGATCGCGGCCCGTCTCGCCCTCTTCTTTCTTTGCGCGTGCTTCAGCACCGCGCTCGATGATCTTGGAGAGCTCGCGCTCCTCCTGTGCAGTAAGGAGGGGAACGAGTCCAATTTCGTTGAGATATTGACCTACAGAATCACTCATGATGCTTCACTTAACGGGATACGACCGTCGTCGATTCCCTTTATCGGGGGAAATTTCAATTCCAACGTTGGAACCGAAGAGATATTCAAGTACATGCGGGCAACAAATACATAGAGCGCGGTATATGAATTCGGTCACGCACCCGAAAAGTAGGGGTTGCTTCGCATAGGTCAATCGGCCTACTTGCTCAGATTCTTGAGGGCGATACGGCAGAGTTAACAAGCTAGTTAGGCCCGTTTTGTGGGTGGAACAGTAAGTGCGACTCGATGACTGGTTTGCCACTCGCCGAGACCTATCGTGTCGGGGTGAACGGTCGACGACGCGTAGGAATATTTGGAGGAACCTTCGATCCTCCCCACGTCGCCCACGTCGTTCTGGCTGCGGCAGCGATCGATCAGCTCGAGCTAGATGAGTTGCTCGTGACCGTCGCCGGGGTTCCTTGGCAAAAGGTAGGGGAGCGTCAGGTGACCCCTGGCCCGATTCGCCTGGAGATGGCCGAGGTGGCCTTCGAACCGGTTGAGCGCGCCGTGGTGTCTGACATTGAGCTACGCCGTGAAGGCAACAGCTACACCATCGACACGCTGGAGTCTTTGGAGCGGCCGGACACGGATTTGTTCTTGCTGCTGGGCAGTGATGCTGCGGCCGGACTCGACACATGGGAACGTCACGCCGACCTTGCAGACACCGCGACGATCGCCGTGTTCCCTCGGCGTGGGTCGGAGGATCTGCGACCGCCATCTGACTTCGCGTGGACGGCGCTGGAGCTTCCCGGACTAGAGATATCGAGTACCGACCTGCGCGAGCGGACTCGTTCCGGGGCGCCGATCGTTGGGCTCACACCGGTCGCGGTGCACGCCATAATCGATCGCGAGGGCCTGTACTCGGATCACACACACGTCTCGTGAAAAAAGTGGTGGTCGCAAATGGTCGGCGCACGGCGACGATCATCTTCGCGCTCTGCTTGGTAGGCGTGGTCGCTGCAGGAACCTTCGTAGCGCTCGCAGCCCAGGAAGCAATTCTGGACTCGCGGTCGGGTTCGGTTAGCGAGGCGATCCTCGACCCTTCCGCTCCGGGCTTCCGAGCATTTACCGAGGCCACCCCGACGGTCTTGGTTGCGCACACCTCACAGACGATCTCGGGTGAACTCGTGGGTGCGACCATCCTTACTCCCGCTGATGCGTCGATCGGCGGCACGGTCATCACGGTGCAGTCGACCTTTCTCCCCGACTCGTCTTCGCCGAGCTTGCGCGATCTGTTTGCCCGCGGCGGACTGGATGCCGTGGCAAGCGCGCTCGGCGAGGCCATCGGAGCGGGCTTCACGAGCACGATCGCTCTCGACGGCGCGAGTTGGGCATCGCTGATCGGCGACGATCTGCCCGTAACGCTGACGCTTAGGACCGACCTGGTGGATACGCAAGGTGACGTGGGCCAAGTAGTCGTGCTTGCCGGAACGCGTGAGTTCGAGGGGGACGAGATCGCAGACATCGTGACCCACCAGAACTCGTCCGAACCGAGCCTTGGGGTCGCACTGCGACACCAAGAGGTGTGGCGAGCCTGGATCTCGCAAACGCAGGACAGTACCGACCAGACGGCGCTGGTGGAGTTCGATGCCGGCCTCGCCGACGTATTCGCCGCTCTCGAGAACGGCGAGGTTTCGTTTCGAACAATCCCGACCGTCACTCTGGCAACCGACGCAACCGAGAACACCACGTATCTCGCCAACGAATCGGCCATCGAAACGCTGTTCGCACAGATCGTGCCGTTCCCGAACGAAATCGTTCCCGGGAATCGGCCTCCGGTCCTGCTCCTGGATTCGACCAGAGGAGAGGTGCCGAGTGGACCTTTCGCTGAGGCGATCACCCGAAGCGGGGGACGGGTCACCATTCTCGGGAACACCACCGAGGAGCCAGAGGTCGCAAACCGGGTGCAGTTTCACGATCCGGCTGGAGCGGAGCTCGCCCGAGGTATCGGTCGCGCACTCGGGGTAACCGATGTCGAGGAGGTGCCCGTCGACGACGCGACGACGTCGGTGACCGTGATTATCGGTGCACCGATTGCGGGGTCGTGACTCGCTGTTGCGCGCCTAGTCTCAAGGGATCATGAGTTCTCCGAGCCCTCTCGAAAACGCTGAACAGGATGCTGCAGACCTGGCATCGGTCGCTGCGCGCGCCGCAGACGACAAGTTGGCGGTGAACACACTCGTCATTGACGTGGCGGAAGTCTTGGCGATCACCGACTTCTTCGTCGTCACCGCGGGCGCCAATCCGCGTCAGGTTCGAGCGATCGCGAGGAACATTGAGGAACAGGTCATGCGAGCAGATGGCCCGAAGCCTCTGCGACGCGAGGGAGAGGACACCTTCGAGTGGGTACTGCTCGACTTCGGCCCGTTCATCTGTCACGTGTTCGACGAGGATCACCGCGTCTACTACGAACTCGAACGCCTCTACCGAGATCGCCCACGGATCGAATGGGCACAGGAAACCTCATCAGACGAAGAGGAATAGCGCGACAAGGGCAGCTCTTCAGGCTCTGGCGTTCGCAACTCACGCTGACGCTGCTAACCTGACGAACCGTTAATCCGGGGCTTTAGCTCAGTTGGTAGAGCGCTTCCGTGGCACGGAAGAGGTCAGGAGTTCAATTCTCCTAAGCTCCACGTTCCGGCGTATTGATTCTCAACGCTGAATCCGTCCGGCTGTGACCCTTGTTGATGGGCGTCGGCGGATAGGAGAAACCCCGTAGGCTTTGGCCGCTACCAGCGGGGCGGAGTTACGACATGCAAGAGCAACTAGAGAGTCTTGTGCGCGACCACTTTGGTCTCTACGTGCACGAGGTTGTTCGTGAACTCGCTGCTGGTCATATCAACGTCAGCTCGTTGGTGCGCACCGAGGACGGCGACGTCGTGGTGCAGCGTCTCAACGACGTTGCCTTCAGTGATCTCGATGCGCTCATGTCGAACACGGAGCTGATCCTGGATCGCCTTGAGGAACACAATCTGTCGGGCATGCGCTTTCTGCGGACCGTCGACGGTGCCTGGCTGGCCGAGGCTGATGGCGGCCTCTGGCGTTGCTATCGCTACATCGATGGCGCCGCTACACCACCGATCACGACCCCAGAAGATGCCCAATCGGCGGCACGAGCCTTCGGTCGATTCGCCCACGCGATCGACGATCTTGAGCTCGTCGAACACGTGCAGGGCTACCACGACTTCGATAGACGGATCGGCAACCTGGAGTCGGCCGTCGCTGCGAACAAGGTTGACCGGCTCGGCTCCTGTGAAGAGATCGCGGAGTCGCTCCTCGGCGCCGTCGACCGTTTGCGCCTGACTTCGGGGTTTGATTCGTGGCGCAGTGCTCCGGTTCGCAATGCCCACAACGATGCGAAGGGCCCGAATTGTGTGGTGGGCCCGACGGGGGCGCGAACGATCATCGATCTCGATACGACCATGCCAGGAACGGTTTTGTCCGACATCGGTGAGCTGGTCCGATCGTCGACTCGCTATCTTCCCGAAGCCTCCCCACAAGACTTGATGTTGCAGATCGAAGCCGTGAACCGAGGTTTCCTCGCTTCGTTCCGAGAAGCGCTAGAGCCCGACGAGCGACAGGCCATGTTGTTGGCAGGGCCGCTGCTAACCATCGAGAACGCTGCCCGCTTCCTCACCGACCATCTTGAGGGGGACTGGTACTACGGCGCGCAGGAGCCGGGACAGAACCTTCAGCGCTGCGAAGTGCAGTTGGCGCTCGCGTTGCGACTAATCGAAGCGATCGAATGGGCTACGACGAACTGAGCGAACGCGCTTAGGCGTCTTCGAGCGTGATCATGTTGCAGAACACGCGGCTTTCACGCACGGGCTCGGTGGCGATGGAGTACCACTGTTCATCGGTGTAGGGCCGAGATGGCGAGATGAGCGTTTCGTTGTCGACCCGGGTGATCTCGTCTGGGTCTCGCACATCGCCGTTGTTGAAGACGTAGATGTATTCGGAGTACGTCGACTCATCGCCATCGACGATCGTGATCTCGACGTCGGTCGTGCCTTCAACCTGATTTAGGCGGCACGTGAGATGGTCGGTATCGCCGACGATCGGGACGTCAACGCCTGGAATCTGCGCCCAGGCAGGGAGGTCGATGACGTCATCGACGCCCGCAACACTGAGACCGCCGAGCAGCGCAAACCCCGCGAGTCCGGTCACCGCGAGCATCTTCATGCGGGATCGCTTCGGTTCTGGTTGCGCCTCGCCATCACGTGGCGTGTCGCTAGATGCGCGCATCGGTGCCTCTCTACTACTCGGACCGCCTCCTAACCAGAGTACGCTCTTGAATCGACTCTGTGATAGAGGGAGGAAGGCCCAGATGGCTGATGTCAACGATGAAACCTTTGGCACCGAGGTAGTTGAGCGTTCGAAGACCGTTCCGGTGGTGATCGACTTGTGGGCCGCCTGGTGCGGTCCGTGTAAAACGCTGGGCCCGATTCTGGAAAAAGTGATCGGCGAAACCCAAGGTCTCGTCGAGCTAGCCAAGGTCGACGTGGAGTCGAACCCACAGGTCGCCGGGGCCTTCCAAGTGCAGTCGATCCCCGCGGTCTACGCCATGAAGGACGAGAAGATCATCGACGGTTTCGTCGGTGCGCTGCCCGAGGAAGAGGTAGTGGCGTTCGTTCAGCGCGTGCTCGACGCGTCTACCAACGGTGCTCCAGCCGCAGATGAAGACGCACC
>CAZTDG010000100.1:7699-8909 GCA_964612655.1 uncultured Acidimicrobiales bacterium
CCGGCCATGCCGGCCATGTCAGCGGCTCCGGTCATGTCGGAGCCTGGTGCAAATGTCGCCCCCGCAGCTCCGGCGCCGAGTGCCGCCGAAGGCGACGCGATCGAAGCCGAGCTGCAGACCCTGTTGACCCAGGTCAAGGGCGACGACACAGCCAGGGAACGATTCCTTGAGCTGTTGGAGAAGTTGGGTGTTGAAGATCCTCGCACCAACCTCTATCGCCGAAAACTCGCCACCGCGCTGTACTAAATCGAAACCCCTGGCGTCGGCGGCGTTGCCGTTGCTAGGGTGGCCTTGGCTACTTCCCCCAATGCTGCGACTTGAGGAAGTACCGCCGTGTCCGAACCGGACTTCGCCCCCGATGATCCTTTGCGCGCCCTGCGAAACCAGGACCACCGCCCGACCGCCGAGCGATGGCGTTCACGAATACGGGATTGGTTAGCCCAGGCCACCGGTGGTGGGCTCCCACATATTCGGCCATGGGTGTTCGGTGTGTTGGCCGTGCCGGTCGTTGTGGCCATCGGCTGGCAGAGCTATGTCGCGACCGACCCGCCGATCGAGTCGACGCTTCCGCTCGCCAGTGATCTGATCGACGACGGTGCGGAGGTCACGACGACCGTCGCCGTGAGCACACAACGAGCTGCCGGTGACGCTCCGGCTACTTTCGCTGAGCCCGAAGTCGGTGTCGTTGTGCACGTGGCTGGCGCGGTGCTGCATCCCGGACTGATCGTCGGCGAGGCGGGATGGCGCGTGAATGATGCCGTCGCTGCCGCTGGTGGTGCAGCCTTCAACGCGGACCTTGATCGCATAAACCTCGCCGCTCCGCTCGTCGATGGCGAGAGGTTGTTCATTCCCGCGGTTGGCGAGGACATTCCCGAAGTGACCGGTGCGAGCCTCGGCGGCACATCCTCGGAAACTGGAATCGTCGATGTGAACAGCGCCGACCAAGGTCAGCTGGAGTCGCTCCCCGGCGTGGGTCCGGTAACGGCCCTGGCCATCATCGACCATCGGGCTGCGCATGGAGCATTCGCCGACATCGATGCGTTGGTGGCGGTTCGAGGGATCGGTCCGGCGACGGTGGATCAATTACGTGACCATGTCCGCGTTGGAAGCTGATAAAGGCAGAGGTCGCCGTCGACCAAACCCGGTGGTGATCGTCGGGCTCACGCTCGCTCCCATCGTGGGAGCGCTCTGGGGGCCAGCGGTGCCTTGG
>CAZTDG010000100.1:9009-10244 GCA_964612655.1 uncultured Acidimicrobiales bacterium
GCGGAGGCGGGGGACCGGTTGGTGGTCGCTAGCGGATCGGTCATCGGACGGGCTCCCACGTCGAACTGGGAGTTGAGCAACCGGTTGGTGGGTTCGCTGCGGATTGGCGAGATTGCACAACGACGCGAGGCCACCGGAGTCGTTGGGTTGGCGAACCGCTTTCGCCAGGCACTCGCCGATGGCGCACGTTCGCTCTCGCCGCAACGTCAGGCGCTGCTCGCTGGCCTCACCGTCGGCGATGATCGCGGGCAGTCGGCGGCGACCGCTGACAACTTTCGAGCCGCAGGCCTCGGACACCTGCTGGCGGTTTCGGGCCAGAACGTGGTGTTCGTCTTGCTGGTCGCCGGTCCGCTGCTGAAACGGATTCGTCATCCGGTGCTGCAAGTCGTAGCGACAGTAGCGGTGTTGGCCTTCTTTGGTTTCGTCACTCGGTTCGAACCTTCGGTGACCCGCGCCTTGGCAATGGTCTCCCTGGCGGTCCTCGCCACCGCTCTTGGTCGGCCAGCAGGCGCTGCCCGCACCCTTCCCATTGCGGTAGGGGCGCTGTTGTTGTGGGATCCACTCCTTGCATGGTCGCTCGCGTTCCAGCTTTCGGTGGCCGCGACCCTGGGGCTGATCGTGATCGCCCCCGCTCTCCAAGACCGCCTTCGTGGGCCGGAGGTGGTTCGCTCGTTGTTGAGCGCGACCATCGGTGCGCAAGTGGCTGTAGCCCCGTTGCTGGCGCTCGTCTTTGACGACGTGTCGCTCGTGGCGCTGCCGGCGAACCTGCTGGCCGTACCGGTATCGGGCGTGATCATGATGTGGGGGATGACCGCAGGCCTCATCGCAGGGTTTGTTCCCGACCCGCTAGCAGCGATCATCCATCTTCCGACCAACGTCCTCCTGTGGTGGTTGGAGACGGTCGCTGCCAGATCGGCAACCTTGCCGGTAGCCCCACTCGGTGCACGTGGCGTCGTTCTCATTGGGGTCGTCGGGCTGGTCTTCATCGCTGCGCAGAGGTTCCGATTTGTACCGACTCGGTTGGCCGCGCTCGGGCTCGTGGTGGCGCTGGGAGTTCCGCTGCTGACCCCACGGCCCCTACCCATTGGGCATCATCAGTTCGGCGACGGATTTTCGGTCGTTCGCCATCACAGCGGCGCAGACCTCGTCGTCCTCACCGACCCACGAGACGCCGAGGCTGTTCTGGCCTCGTTACGCAAGGCTCGCCTGGGCCGGATCGACCTCGTCGTTGCGGT